>JAFRIL010000069.1 GCA_017432845.1 Lachnospiraceae bacterium
GGAACCATCTGTAGATCCCGATAATTGTATACGATTTTGTATACGGATTCCTTCTTGTTTTCAAAGACGGACGATGACCGGTTTGTGATCTCTCTGTGATAAATCCCTGCTCAATCCTCTGACTGATCTGTTCTTCACCATACCCGTATCCGAGGGACCGTTCTGTCATTCTGACGTACCGTTCCTTGCCTTCCGGCCTGATGGATATATATTTGAGGTTATCCTTATACCCCTTGATATCATATCCGATAGCGGCAAGATTATCGATAAAAGCATCGAACGATGAAGCATTGGCAATGCATCTGTCAATGTCCTCACGGATGAGTGTTCTCCACGTAAGACGGTCATCCCTGTCCGCTTTCCACTCTCCGTACTGTTTCTTCTTCCCTTCCTGTCTTTGCTGCTCTCCGATCACGGATAGTCCGTATTCGCGGCAAAGTTCATCGGAAGTCTCCCTCATACGCTTATACTCGGCTTTGTTCTCGTTGTACTTCGTTCCATCGAGATGCGATACGGAGTTGATCACAAAGTGGTTGTGAATATGCTCATGATCCAGGTGAGTGGCCACCACTACCTGGAACCTGTCTCCCCACATCTTCTCCGCAAGCTTTACCCCGATCTCATGGGCAATGTCCGGAGTTACTTCCCCCGGCTTGAAAGACTGGTATCCGTGATAAGCGACGATACCGCCTGTCTTGCCAAACCTGGTCTTTACAAAGTTCATATCTTCGGCAGTATCATCTTCCATGCAGTTAAGGTAACTGACATGCAGCAGCTTCTCCGTCTGGCCACTGCCTCCTCCGATGGACTTCATCCCTTCAAGCTCTTCTTTTGTGAAGATCGCGCTGCTTGTCTTTGCCGGGTTGATGGCGTAGTCAACTAGTTTCTCCAAACGGCTCTTACGGGACCATATCGCTGTGACTGCCATCAGAGTACATCTCCGCTTATCATCTCTTTTCGTATATCAGCTATTACTGCCTTAAGGCTTGTCATAGCGTCAGATACTTCGAAATCCGGAACTCTGTCACCTGAGTTCAATCGGCGGGCGATCTGATTTATATTGTTCCCGATCTTCAGTAGCTGATGATGTGTTTCATCCGCAACAGCAGGAATAACCTTCGGTTGTATGTTTATGATCATGTATCGAAGATACTGGGACTTGCTCATACCACAGTCCTGAGCACGCTTTGTAAGGAGGGCATCTTCATCTTCATTCAGCATAAGATGAATCTGAACACCTCGTGTTCTGGTCATAATCCATGCCTTCCTTGTTGTTTGGGGTCTAAGGGGTATCCCCTTACAAGCAAAGCGGAGCGGGATTTGGGACCACTTTGAAAAAGTGTGTACACAAATCCAATGCTTGCCAGACCAAATCTGCACCCAGATACACCCTGATTATATATCGAAAAAGGCCCCTTCGCCACTAGGAATCGGCCTCCTCATCCTTTTTCCTCCTTCTACGGAAGAATACGATGGGAATTATCGTTCCGGCACCGACTACAGCGGCCGATCCACCGGCTACCGTTGCCACTTTCTTTTGGTTTCTGACTATACCTCGATAAGAATAAACGGCTTTGCCCTTGTAACCGGTCACTGTTTCAAGAGGTACCGTATCCTCATATGTTGCTATCATAGTTCCCACGAGGCGTTCACCATACATAAGAGCATCGCGGCATAATACTCCGTTACTGTTTGTGTATGTTCCTCCGTCCCATGCGGCATATGAGATACGGTATGAATAAGGAGACAGTCCGAGATATTCCAGGATCGCATCTTCATAACCGTCAACGACAGGTGCGCTGTCACGGTGAGGCAAATAGGTGTTTGAATTGAGTTTGTAGTAAGCAGCTCCGTAGTCCGTAAATGACATAGGCGCAGAGAACTCAATCCAGACCTGCTCCCCTGGTTTCTTGTTTACAAGGGGAAGATCAAAGGTATAAGTGTATCCCTTTTGTGTATCGGATGATGCCTCATTGTTTCCTTCAGCTGGAGTGCTGGAAGCAGCAGCCGCTGGAGGATTCGCAAGAGTGCCGTTTTTATCCTTCAGAACAATAGTCCCCTGTATCGGCGTCATGCCGTCTTCCTGGTATTTGACTGTCACTTTCTGAGGGATTTCTTCCTCTTTGACATCCACAAAGGTCTCTGAATATTGAAGTGTGGCCGTTCGGGAACCTATAGGAGCTTCAACAATGCTTTGTTCCTTAAGCTCCATTATGTAAGTGTTTCCATTTTCTTTGAGTGTGTAGGTCGGATCGATTTTGATCTCATCCTTCGTGTAATACACGGGCGTTTCGACTGTTCTCTCGAAGTACACTTCCTCCTCGAAGAACCCAACTTCTTCCTCTGTTGACGTCTGTGGTTCTGTACTTGTCTGCTGTGAAGATCCGCAGCCGAAGGCCATAAGAACAACAAGCAGGACAAGAACAATACTCATTAATCGTTTCAATTGCTTTTCCCTCCTAATTCAAATGTACTGTTGACCTGAGTATTGATGCATAACACATCGTTTATATCCATATCGTTTTCGAGCCTTATGGCGGATACCTGATATCCTTTTTCCGTAAGGATCTTTTCGATATAGTCCGTTGTAGCCTTTCCCTGGGCATCTCCATCGAAACATAGAATGATTTTCTCTATGCCTTTGTAGTGATCCAGGATAGTCTCAAGCGTAATCGGAAGCTTACCGTAATTCTCCTGGGACGGCGAATACACTCCTGAAAGAGAAGTGTAACAGTAGTCTTTGATCCTTTTTCCCAGGAGCTTAATCATTGATGCAGCACTGAGTACGTCAATCGGTGACTCGCACACCACAAGAGTATCGCTGTTTTCCAGATATAAAGAGAAGGCATAAGCCTTACTACTGTTCTTAACATCTCCGACGAAGCGCTCAGCGCCGGTCCCTCGACGCATGCCATAAACAGGATTACCGTCGAAATCAAGTCCGACGAATACACAGTTATGCCTGTTAGCCTCTTCATAGAGGCGGCCTGATTTCATCATCTCCGCGATGAGCTCATTGTCTATGCAGCGCTTTTGACTGAGGTATGCAAAAACACGTCTGTAGTTCTGTGCCTTCGTCGGAAGCACAAAATCCTTCGTTTTGTCCTCAAAGGGCTTTGTATTATCTGTCGAAAAAGAAACAGGAGACGGTACGGAATCACCCAAATGCAGCTGCATCGAATCCAGGATCGCTCCAACTGCCTCAGGGTATGTCATGCCGCGATGGTTCATCAAATATTTTAGAGCGGTAGATCCACCGCCTTTTGATGAGTCATAACTGATCCACAGAGGGTTGTTTTGATGGA
>JAFRIL010000070.1 GCA_017432845.1 Lachnospiraceae bacterium
CTTTCATCGGCTTCGTGATATAGGGATTAACGCCTATGGCAAATTCTCCGACATACCTTGCTCCCTCATCGGTGTCAAACACCCTGTTCGCACGCTCACTGTCGTTGGCTGTAGCCTTTATTATCTTACCGTCCTTAAATGTCAGCGATACGTTTTCGTATGTAAATCCCTCATACCTGGAAGGCGTGTTATATGTGATCACGCCGTTTACCGAATCCTTGACCGGTGCGGTATAAACCTCTCCGTCAGGAATGTTCATGTGTCCGTCACAGGGGATCGCGGGAATGCCCTTGATCGAGAACGACAGATCGGTATCCTTTGCGACAAGCCTGACCCTGTCCGTTCTTTCCATCAGGTCAACGAGACTCTTCATCGCCTCTCCCATCTTCCTGTAATCGAGATTGCAGACGTTATAATAAAAGTCCTCAAATGCTTCAAAGCTCTCATCCATAAGCTGCGCCATTGCATCGGTTGGGTATCGCAATACGACCCATCGTGTCTTCGGCACCCTTATATCATGATGCACGGGCGATGAGTACAGTCTGTTGTATAACGACAGTTTTTCGGACGGAACATCCGACAACTCAGACGCATTGTCCGCGGCTCTTACTCCGATAAAGCAGTCCATCTGCGACATCATCAGACAATCCGTCTTACTCATGATCTTCATCTGCTCATCAGTTGCTCCCAGGAGAAGTTCTCTGTGGACCCGCTGATTTTCGCAGTGAGGAAAAGGTATCGCGCCCGCTTTGTATACTTCCTTAACAAGCGCTCTGGCAAGATCTGTCGTACTTTCTCCGATATAGTTTATCCAGACCTTATCACCCGGCTTTGCGGCCACCGAATAAGTTACAAGATTGTGTGCAAGTGTCATTAATCTGCTGTCCATAAATAATACTCCTATCTGCAATATGTGATATAACGGTTTCCGGCATGTTCGAACAGGTTCTTCGAATCATTCATACCGTATTTATATACCTTTTCCTGAACCGGATCGTACAATATCGTGTTCTTGCTGTCATATCCCATGATGATCACGGCTCCGCCGTCACCGGTCATTGCCATCACAGGCGTTCCTTTTGAAGGATAGTACAATACATCCGATAAGCTGCAGCCCGAAAGGTCGAGAACATCCGCATCAAGATTATCCGACAGGACTCTTACGATAGATTTGGTCCTCAGTTCTTCTTCGCTGCTCTTATATACTCCGGCCGACTGGAGCATGGTATCCACGCATCTGGCAATTGTGGGACTTACCGACTCTTCTGTTGTCTCTTCTTCGGCGGTATCTTCTTCTGTTTCATTTTCCTCATCGTCATCTTCAGCTGTACCACTGTCTGTCTCAGGATCCGCCTTCCCCTCATGTGCGGTTATCTCCAGGTCTGTCAGCCTTGCGCTGTCCTTGCGGTCAGTGCTCTCCCATACGTATGACATCCTCCTGTTGGTAACAACCCCGTAAAGGCTGCTCGCATCAGCTACAGCTTCGGATGCCACGGTATATATACCGAACAGCTTTCCCTTTGCATAAACATAATATCTCTTGAGCGGATCATCGTTTGTTATCTTTACATCACGGCTTCCCTCAAATACGACTTCCTTGGGATTTGTAACCTTGACATTTTGCTTGGCTAAATCGCCCGGCTTGTACAAAACCGTCTGGTATGTCGTCTCCGTTTTTTCGGTAACGACCGCCTCCAGCTTGTTCTTGAGCGTAGTCCTTGTCTTGTTGTTGACTATCTGGTCATCGGGTACGGGTACAAGGGCACCTGTTTCTTCATCCCTTACTGCTCTCGATAATATGATCATGTTATCTGCCTTTTCAACACCGAGAACAAATACGCCGTCCTGCCTGTAATCCTTGAGCACGTTCTGGTTCTCATCCTGGATCTTCACGCTGTACATCGGGATCATTGTCCTTCCGGTATAATCGGTCGTAACATCGCTGATCCTCGCCTGTCCGTAGATCACATCATTGTCCATAAACCCGAGCGGTATCACGATCTCTCCCGCGGAAGCACCGATAAATGAAGGCGTCATGCTGTTTAACTTGAACAACTGTATCTGTGTTCTCTCGATAACCGTATCCGTTGCCTGCCATGCGATCATACTCTCGTCATCGGACGAGAAAAATCCTGTCTCACTTATACTTCCCTGCATGATCTCTGACTCACGCGTCGCAAGATTGATCGTGTAAACGGTTCCGTCAAGCAGGATGTACATCCTGTTCCGGGGGCTGATATATGCAAGGCTGTCTATGTCCTTCGCAAGTATGTCATATGATTTGGTATACGGAATGAACAGCTCTTCCTCTATGGTGTTGATCGCACTGTCGTAATAATACAGAGCGACACCCATGCGGCCTTCGTTCCTGCCGCGGTCCATGTAACCGTACACCATGAACCAGATGTTTCCGACACCGTCGATCATCATCGGTTTGATCGAATGGGCATTGTATCTCGTTCTGGCATCGTTGTTGTTCTTGTCGGCAAAGGCAAACAGCCTTGCCATGTTCTGTGACGACATATTGTATGAATACAGGCCGTTTTGCTGAACAAAAGCAACTATGGTGCCGGCATCATTCTCGATCCTGACCGGCTTCTCATTAACCATCCCGTGAATGATCTTGCCGTTTACGACCACGTTCTTCTCCTCATCGAATACCTGGTCCATCGTCCGTTCGTACTCCATAAGGTACATCCTCTTCCCGCGGACTATACGGAAGAATTCCGAAACGTTATGAACTTCCGATAGGATCTCGACCTGATATGACAGCCTGATGCTTGCATTTTGCTCATCGATCTGAAGAAGTTCCATATCCTTTTCGGTTAGAAGCTTCGGTTCAAGATCTCCCCATGTAAGCTGGTTGAAATTGGAATGGATATTTACGTATGAGTAGCTGGAATTGTCGCCGTCGGAGTTGGTCTCCATATACTTTTTGATGGAAGCGGCGGCTTCCTTGTCCATAGTCCTGTCGGAAAAATCACGTACAAATCCCATCTTCTCGGACAGATACAGTTCCGCCCTGTTTATTATCCTGGCGTAATAGCGGATGACATCTCCGCCGGAAGTGGTGAGCTTGATGATAAACATGTATTCCGTGTCATCTTCGATAAGATCCTTGAGAGTCGCTGTTGCGAAAATCCTGGAGCCTTCGTTTGTGTAATCCGATATCTCACTCTCCTCGATAAGTCTTGACATATCAAGCGGTCTTACTTCATATGAGACTTTGGCTATTACGGCATCATACAGATCCACACGGAAAGTCACGGTCCTGTTGGCCATTACCGGAGTGATTGCCCCACGCAAATAATTCCCCTCCATTTCGGTTACAAAACCATGGAGAGGATTTATATACTCGTCATTGACGTTCATATATACGATTGGAAGCGTTGCGCCGCCCATCTCGGCGGTCATGTCGGTATTGCCCCTGTTAAGGACCGTGTTCGACACAAAAAGCGAGATCAGAAACAGTACAAAGGTGACGCTCAGCTTTATTGCTCTTCTTTTGAGATTACTGCGGTCCATATCGCCAAAAGGATCATTTTCCGGCTGCTTCTATACGCGCTGCACTCCTCTTGAGAGCAAGTATCGCACGCGCAATATCTGTGTCGTCCCTCTTGTCGGAAAGACGCTTCTCGGCCCTGTCCTTTGCTTCTTCGGCTCTTTGCACATCGATCTCGTCCGGCCATTCACAAACTTCCGCAAGGATAGTCATGGAATCCTGAAGTATCTCGAAAAAGCCTCCATGTATCGCGCACACAAGCGGATCACCGTCCGGAATATGCAGGTAACACACTCCGGGAGCAAGAACGCTTGTGAGCGGTATATGGTTCGGAAGGACACCTATCTGTCCCTCCGTTGTATTGATCTCAACCATCTTCACATCGCCCTCGTAGAATACCCTGTCGGGGCTGGTGATCTTGAGATGAAACGTATCAGCCATGCTTACTCCTTGTGATTATTTCTGACTGTTCTCGTATTTTTCGATAACGTCTTCTATGCCACCGCTGCTGAGGAAGAAGCTCTCCGGGATCTCATCATGCTTACCTGAAAGTATCTCGTCGAATCCTCTGATCGTATCCGCAACGGTAACGTATCTTCCGGGAAGACCCGTAAACTGTCCTGCAACGAAGAACGGCTGTGACAGGAAACGCTGTACCTTTCTCGCACGTGATACGGTGATCTTGTCGTCTTCCGACAACTCATCCATACCGAGGATGGCGATGATATCCTGAAGTTCCTTATATCTCTGAAGTATCTCCTGAACACCGCGGGCAACCCTGTAATGATCCTGTCCGACTATTCTCGGATCAAGGATCCTCGATGTTGATTCAAGAGGATCAACGGCGGGATAAATACCGAGCTCGACTATCTGCCTCGACAAAACGGTTGTCGCATCAAGGTGTGCGAACGTCGTTGCGGGCGCCGGGTCGGTAAGGTCATCGGCGGGTACGTATACGGCCTGAACTGATGTGATCGAACCGTTCTTGGTCGATGTGATACGCTCCTGAAGAGCACCCATCTCAGTCTGAAGCGTAGGCTGGTATCCTACGGCCGAAGGCATACGTCCGAGAAGTGCCGAAACCTCTGATCCTGCCTGTGTGAATCTGAAAATATTATCGATGAACAGCAGCACGTCCTTACCGCCTTCATCACGGAAGTACTCCGCCATCGTAAGGCCTGCAAGTCCGACTCTCATTCTTGCTCCGGGCGGCTCATTCATCTGACCGAATACCATTGTTGTCTTATCTATAACGCCGGAGTCCGTCATCTCGTGATAAAGGTCGTTACCTTCACGTGTTCTCTCTCCTACGCCGGTGAATACCGAATATCCGCCGTGCTCTGTAGCGATATTTCTGATAAGTTCCTGGATAAGGACCGTCTTACCAACACCGGCACCGCCAAACAGTCCGATCTTACCACCCTTCTGGTACGGGCACAGAAGATCGACGACCTTGATACCCGTCTCAAGCATCTCGGCAGATGTTGACTGCTCTTCAAAGCTCGGAGCCTTGCGGTGTATCGGGAAACGCTTCTCAACTTCGGGAGCCGGCTTGTTATCTATGGGCTCGCCAAGTACGTTGAAGATCCTTCCGAGTGTATTCTCTCCGACAGGAACCGATATGGGAGCTCCGGTCGCTTCGGCCGACATACCCCTGACAAGTCCGTCCGTGGGACCCATGGCAATACATCTTACGGTATCATCACCGAGATGTTGTGCAACTTCTACGACAAGAGTCGAGTCGTCATCCCTTTTGACGCGGATAGCTTCATTGATCTCCGGAAGACTTCCTACCGGGAACTTGACATCAAGCACCGCACCGATGATCTGGGTAATCTTACCTGTCTTATTATCTGCCACTGTTCTGTTCTCCTTCTTGTATAAAATAGAATCTTACTTATCCGAGCGCCTCTGCTCCACCGATGATCTCGGTGAGCTCCTGCGTGATAGCGCCCTGTCTTGCGCGGTTATACTGAAGCTCCAGTCCTGATATCATCTTTTCCGCATTGTCGGTTGCCGAATCCATAGCCTGCATTCTGGCACCGTTCTCACTTGCGACTGCCTCGATCAGCGCACCGTATATAAGGCTCGTCACATATTTGGGTATGATCGCGGAAAGAGCCTCATCCTCATCCGGCTCGTATGTCATAAGCGCACGCTTCGCTGCTTCTTCTCCAGCATCGGGAAGGATCGTCTCCTCATCCTCGGATCCGGAAACCGACTCTGTCGGTGTGCTCTCTTCTCCAAGCGGCAGAAGTTTTTGAAGCTTGGGGATATGAACGACCGTATTCTTAAAGATAGTATACGCGATATAGATCTCACCGATCTCGCCGTTTGTATACTTTTCAAGAATATCGCCGGCAAGCTCCATGGCATCGGCGTATATCGGTTCGTCGATCATGCCGTTGTTTTCGTACACGACCTCATAACCCTTTCTCTTTACGCCTTCGCGGCCCTTACGTCCTATCGCATAGATCACCGTATCATCTACGCTCCATCCGCTTCCCGTTACGAGCTTTATGATATTGCTGTTGTAGCCTCCCGCCAGACCTCTGTTCGAAGTGATGAGAATAACGGCCTTCTTGGTGCTGCCGTTCGGCTTCATAAGCGGATGATCTATAAATCCGGATCTTCGTACGATCGAAACGATCGTATCATACATGAGCATAGTATAGTTCTTGCTCTGCTCCGCTCTTGCCTTGGCTCTCTGAAGCTTGACCGTTGATACGAGCTTCATGGCCTTGGTGATCTGCTGGGTGGACTGTATACCTGTTTTACGTCTTTTGATGTCGCGCATCGACGCCATGATCAGTACCTTCCTTTATTTGAGAAAGTCGGCCTTGAAATCTTCTATGGCCTTTTTAAGCTTGTCTTCCATCTCTTCCGACAGTTCCTTCGTGGTCCTGATCGAATCGGGTATCTCAGGATAACTCGTCTTGATGTATTCAAAGAACGAGTTCTCAAATTCTCCGATCCTGTCAACCGGAACATCAAGAAGATGCTTGCGTGTTACAACATAGATGATGAGCACCTGGAACTCAACAGGCATGGGCTTATACTGTCCCTGCTTGAGAACTTCCTTGATCCTCTCACCCTGTGCCAGCTTCTCACGTGTATCGGCGTCAAGTTCCGAGCCGAACTGTGCGAACGCTGCAAGCTCTCTGTACTGGGCAAGCTCCGTACGTATGGGTGCTGCGATCTTCTTCATCGCTTTTATCTGTGCGGCACCACCGACACGCGATACGGAAAGACCCGCATTGACCGCAGGGCGGAAGCCCGAATTGAACATTTCCGTTTCAAGATATATCTGACCGTCGGTGATCGAGATAACATTTGTGGGAATATACGCACTAACGTCACCCGCCTGTGTCTCGATTATCGGAAGAGCCGTAAGGCTTCCTCCGCCGTATTCCTCACTCATCCTGGCAGCACGCTCGAGAAGTCTTGAATGCAGATAGAATACGTCACCGGGATATGCTTCACGTCCCGGCGGACGACGAAGCAGAAGTGAGAGTGTTCTGTATGCAGTTGCATGCTTACTCAGGTCGTCGTAGATAACAAGAACGTCCTCGCCGTTCTCCATCCACTCTTCACCTATGGCACATCCGCTGTAAGGAGCTATGTACTGGAGAGGTGCCATCTCACTCGCGGTGGATGCAACAACGGTTGTATATGACATGGCTCCGAACTCTTCAAGTGTCTTAACGATCGATGCGACCGTTGATGCCTTCTGTCCGATGGCAACATATATACACTTAACGTTCTGACCCTTCTGGTTGATGATCGTATCGATGGCGATAGCCGTTTTACCGGTCTGCCTGTCACCGATGATAAGTTCTCTTTGTCCTCGTCCGATAGGGATCATCGAGTCGATCGCCTTGATACCGGTCTGAAGAGGTGTATCAACTGATTTTCGCGTGATAACGCCGCTCGCAACTCTTTCGATCTTACGATACTTATCGGTCTGTATGGGGCCTTTGCCGTCTATAGGCTGTCCGAGTGCGTTTACGACACGTCCGAGCAGAGCATCGCCTGCAGGCACCTCAACAACTCTTCCGGTTGTCTTGACCGTATCGCCCTCGTTAATGGATCCCGCTCCGAGAAGAACCGCTCCGACATTGTCCTCCTCGAGGTTCATAACCATGCCGTAGACTTCGCCGGGGAACTCCAGCAGTTCTCCCTGCATCGCTTTTTCAAGGCCGTGAACCCTTGCGATACCATCCGCAACCTGTATGACGGTTCCTACTTCCGAAACCTCCAGGCAGTCTGCGTATCTTTTGATCTGATCCTTGATTACCGAACTGATCTCTTCTGGTCTTAAATTCATGGATCTTTTACCTTTCTTATCTTAAATATTGCTCAGCTGAATACGGCGAAGCGACTTCGCCAGTTCGTTCAGTTTAGTTGAAATACTGCTGTCAACGATCCTGTCGCCTATCCTTATGCGCATGCCTCCGATAAGGGAGGGATCGGTCTCGTAGTTCATCTCCATTTCCACATAATCCGTGGAATCCAGCAGTTTTTGCCTGATGCGGTCCTTCTGGGCATCAGTCAGATCGGTGGGTGTTGCTACATATGCAACGCCGATCTTCTTGTATTCCTTGACCATCTCCGTAAACTTTGCAAGTATACCGTCGATCTCCTCGTAGCGGTTATTGACCACTATCTGATGGAGCAGTCCGCAAAGCTCTGCGCATACTCTGCCCGTGAAGATATTCTTGATGACATCGATCTTCTCGTTCTTGTCAACGCTTGGATGGCTCATCACGCGCGACAGATCCGGATTGGCATCGAGAATTCCGATAAGGGTGTTTACTTCCGAATACAGCTCATCAACCTTATCTTCTTCCGTGGCTATCTGAAACAGCGCATCGGCATAGGTATTGGTGACTAGCTTTGCCATGTACTTTCACCTACTTCTTTCAGTGTCTCTTCAATAAGAGAATCCTGAACGTTTGTATCAATAGAAGCGGCAACAACTTTGCCCGCCATAAGTGAAGCCACGTCGATGATCTGTGTCTTAACCTCATCGGCAGCTTTCTGTTTCTCAAGTTCAGCTTCGGTCCTTGCCTGGCGGATGATGTTTGCTGCTTCGTCTTTTGCCTGGGCTATGATCTGCTCTTCATTCTTGACCGCCTTCTGACGTGCCTCGGAAAGCACGGCATCGGCATCCTTCTGGGCTTGCGCCATCTTTGCTTCATACTCGTTCTTGAGTCCGTTAGCTTCTTCCCTGTCGCTTGCCGCAGAATCGAGATCCGCCTGGATCCTCTCCTGACGTTTCTTTAAAAGCTCGCGGGTAGGCTTGAAAAGCATATAGGACATGAAAAGGAACAAAACAAAGACCGCAACCGCTGTTATGACGGCATCATGCAGCAGCTGAAAATC
>JAFRIL010000071.1 GCA_017432845.1 Lachnospiraceae bacterium
CTTTAACAGTTCGTCCTTCTTCTCGACCGCGGAAACAAACGCCGTGGCTGTCTGCTCGAACAGACGATGCATCCTTTCCCGTTCGCCCTGCATGTTGTGTATCTGCATCTCATGTGCACGCTCGACCTCATTATTAAGATCCAGATACATGAAGATGTACAAAAATATCGAAACGCTGACCATCGACATATTGACGATCGATATCCCGTATTCGAATATCTGAATGATCCCGCAGGTGATCGGTACAAATATATACAGTACGAGCGATACATATATCAGTCTGCTGAAGACCTTCCTGTATTTCCTTATAACGGTATACTGCATCAAAGGACAAAGGACAGGTATTATGTATGCGATAAGGAAGCCCGGCCCTCTGTGATAAGTGTTCGTCTCATCAAAGTAGTAATACAGATCCGTAAACGCGGAGATCACAGCCATCAGCATTCCTATGGCCGACATAGTCCCCACGAAATAAAAACGTTTGTAAGGTGTAACACACTTTCCCTCGTTCTTTATGAGATCCACGACGTACAGGTTAAATCCGAACACTATGGCAGGTGTCAGGAAAAACACCATAAAGTTGCTGAGCCTTACCATGACATATCCTTTATGACTGACATCTCCGGCCCAGATATACGCCTGCCTGTCAAACCACAGAAGGAACATGGCAAAGATCTCCATCAGCATCAGGATCCTCTTCCTTCCCGGCCTCAAAAACCTTGTGTTCAGCAGCAGGAATACAAGTATCCCACAGGCCCCGCAAAGCAGAAGCATTATATTTAATTGATTCGTTCTTATCAGTTCAAACATTTATCCCGTCTCCTGTGTGGCGGAAAAGATCTATTTGTGAAGGATGAAATACTCCTGAAGTTTTTCAAGCAGTTCTTCTTTTTGTATGCCTTTCAGAAAATAACCCTCGGGCTTTAATGCGACTACAGACATTACGCTGTCTTTATCTCCTTTTCCGGTAAGGAACATTACCGGAATGGAACTTGTTTCGGGTTCACTCCTGAGCATTTCAAGCACCTGCGGTCCGCTCGTTACCGGCATTTCATGATCAAGGAGTATAAGATCCGCTTTGTTCTTTCCGAGCCATTTAATAGCCTGCATTCCCGAATTGGCCATCGTTACCTTGTAAGTTCCCTTAAGCCACTCCCTGACCATTGTCAGATACTGAGGATCATCATCGACAACAAGTATACTCTTTTTCAGTTCGCCCTCGTCAACCTTTTCAAGATACTGCGCAACCGTTGATGCAAACTCCGCATTATCCACCGGCCGCGGAAAGACCTTGTAGACCAGATCTTCACGGATCTTTTTAAGGACAGTGTTTATGTCATAATTCTCACCTACTATGATCATCTGCAGTCCCTTCTCATCCATTGAATCGGACAGATAGTGCAGGACATCATCAGCGGGAGTCTCCCCGTCCTCCATAAAGAGTGTGATAAGTGACGTACCATCAAGATTGGCGCTGATCTCGTTTATATTCCAGGGAACAAAACCGCATCCGGCACCGGCCTCCTGGGCCTTCTTAATAAGAACTCGCGAAATGAATGATTCTTTTTCGCCGATAAAGATCATTTTGCTTTCAGACATTTCTTCATCCTCCGATCATTCAGTTACTGACCTATCAACTCTTCCATGCCGTCCCAGTCAAATACCCTGAGCATCTTCGTCAGTTCTTTTATCTTCTTGCTGTCATCGTCCGGAAGTGAATATGATCCAAGTTCATCCAGTATCATCTCAACAGCATCATAGTCCATCTGCGGTATAACGTCCGACAGGGCCTTGTAAGCTTTTTTAAGCTCGTCATCGGATATCTTCTCTTTTTGTTCGTCCTCAGGCTCCTCGCCAAGTCGCACGAGCTTATCTTTGAAATCTTCATAATCACCAAGGAGTCTGTCCGCATTCTCGTTGATGAATGTGATATCTCCTTTGTTACCGGCCTCTTCAAGTGATTCGGCAAGCTTGGACAGTTCCATTGCACCTATGATCCTTGCCGAACTCTTTAAAGAGTGAACCTTGATAGTATACAGCCGGATATTTCCCGCCTCGTACGAGTCCCTGATGACCTTGGCGTTCTGATCGATAGTATCAAGGAACAGTCCCAGTGAGAAAATGTAATTGGAAATGCCACCGGAATTCCTGATACCGTCCGGCACACTGATGCCCTCAGTCTCATATATCCATTTAAGATTATCCGGGATCTCGGTAAGCTCCGGTATCGCATCTTCTTCTGCCGGCTTTTCCATCATCTCTTCCGGCAGATGCTTCATGATCGTCTTCTCAAGAGTACGGCTGTCTACCGGCTTGGACAGATATCCGTCAAATCCTTTTGATCTGTAGAATTCCTCACCTGATGCCGAATTGGCGGTAAGCGCATACACAGGAAGATCAGGATGATCCTTGCGGATCTCGGCAACGGTCTCAACACCATCCATGCCGGGCATCATATGATCGAGGAGGACGATATCAAATCTCGTATCCTTTATCTTCTCAAGGCATTCTTCTCCGCTTGATGCAGTCGATACAAATACCTTTGTTCCCTTTAAGAGTCCCTTGATAACGTTTAAGTTCATCGGGTTGTCGTCTACCACGAGAACATCGGCATCGGGTGCTATAAACAACGGAACGTACGGACCTTTGGCTTCGCTGTCATCATGTTCACGGAACGCCCCGACAGGAGTCATATCAACTATCTTCTGGGTGAGCTTTAATATGAACTCACTACCCTCGCCGTATTTGCTCTCACACGTAAGGCTTCCGCCCATAAGTTCGGCAAATCTGCGCGAAATATCAAGTCCCAGACCTGTTCCCTGAATACCGCTGTTTCTCTCCTCGTCAAGGCGTTCATATGCCGTGAAGAGTTTTTCCATATCCTCTTCTTTGATACCTATGCCCGTATCCTTAACCGAAAACCTGATCGAACAGTCATGGTCTTCGCGCTCATCCATCGATACGGAAAGTGCAAATCCGCCGACTACGGTATACTTTACCGCATTGGTAAGAAGATTGAGCACGATCTGTTTTATCTTGCCGGGATCTCCGTACAGGCGCGCCGGCAGCATCTCATCAACAACAACATCAAATGTCAGTTCTTTTTCGGTGCTGCGTACCCTTATCATCGAGACGATAGATCTGATCATCTCGGCAGTGTCGTATTCCTGCATGACAAGATGCATTTTCCCTGACTCGATCTTGGACATGTCAAGCAGATCGTTTATCAGAGACAGCAACGATTCCGATGCATTTCTTATATCAAAAGCATAGTTCATCATTGACATGAAATACGGTTTGGGAACACCGGAAGGATCCTCTCTCATGGCCATTTCATTCATACCCATGATCGTGTTTATAGGGGTACGTATCTCATGTGACATATTTGCCAAAAATCGCGTTTTGGCCGTATTGGCTCTCTCCGCTTCGTCCTTGGCGCGCTTTATCTCGGAATACTGCTTTCGGATAACGGTACTTGTCATTACCCTCCATACGATCAAACCTGCGATAAGTGCCACGGCCACAAACAACAGCAGACGAACGAACGG
Source organism: Lachnospiraceae bacterium (assembly GCA_017432845.1). GTDB lineage: Bacteria > Bacillota > Clostridia > Lachnospirales > Lachnospiraceae > UBA2868. The sequence continues at coordinate 3,549 of JAFRIL010000071.1, forward strand.
GCGCTCTACAAATCTCGGTTCCTTTATGATCCTGTATTCTTTATTAAGAAGTTCATTCTTACCCGTTCCGTCAAGAACCTGAAGGCGCAGTTTATAGTTTCCGTATTCAAGTCCGGTATACTCAAGTGGAGTCAGATCGCTCCTTGCCACCGACAGGCCTTCATCCTCTTTTCCTTCCATGTATACCTTAACCCATGGATTGAGCATCGTATAATCACGGACCGATACCGTTATCCTGATCCTTCCGCCGGATGAAGGGATAACAAATGCACCGTCATCATCCGGTAATATCTGTTCATCGCCGCACCAGACGGAACTGACATCCGCTATTATCGAGGCCGTATCTTCCGAGAAATTATTGATGTTAACCCGTGAAACCCCATTCCTTCCGGGAATATACAGATTGCCTTCTTCATCCAGTTCGCAGTAGCCCTGTGCTGTCGGAGCGCTCGGAAGGCCGTTTGCCAGCGAGTATAATCTGTAATCGGACACGGTATCCGCTATCATGTCGGAAGTTTTGGCCATGTACAGCCCGACGGAAGATACAACCCACATATTACCGTTACCATCAGGGAACAGATCATAGTTATTGTTATATGGGAATGTCGTAACCTCGGTTATCTTCCCGTCCTTCATATACTGTATGGAATTGGAAGTGACGATCCAGTACAGATCTCTGTCCTCATCCTTCTTGATACGAAGGACAACATCCGATGAAAGGCCCTCATCCCTGCCTATATGCTTTATACTGCGGCCGTCTGCAACATACATCCCGTCGCCATCCGTGCCGATATAGATCTTACCGTCAAAGCCTTCTTCAGCACACAAAAAGACCGTATTTTTTACTTCCCTGCTTGTTCCCGCACCACCTGATGCCCTGCCGCCTGTTATCTGGCCAAGTCCCTTGTTTGTTCCGGCGTATATCTTGTTATCACTTGTAACGCAGATGCATCTTATCTCATCATCAGGCATACCGTCGGAGGTGGAAAATGATGATATCTCTCCGTCTTGCTCCAGATGAACAATGCCGATGCCGTTTGTGTACGTTCCTATCCAGAGATCATCCTTGGCACCCCTTCTGATGCAACGAACCCTGGCATCTCCTATCAGATCCGTCAAAGGATTTTGTTCCTTGTATCCGCTCTCATCGATGATCCGAAGGCCCGTATCCGTACCGATATATGTTTTCCCCTTATAGATACATACGGCATTTGTGACTTCCTCAGCCAAATCCGCTTTTTCGGAAACATTGACAAAGCGGTTCTCAACGATCTTCATCACTCCCTGTGTGGATGAGCAGAACCACATATTGCCCTGATAATCGGACGTCATCATCTCTATCCCGCTGTTCATGGGGATATCTTTAAGGAGTCTGAATCCGTTACTGCTGTCAAGATACCCCGCCATGCTGATGGATGATACCCAGACCCTGTTGCAGTCATAGCTTAGCCAGTGTACTCCGGTAAGAGGCGAAACCGGAATGTATTCCATCCTTGATGCGCTGTCACCGAATTTACCATGGTAGACTACGCTTCCTTCCGTTCCGAGGTATACCTTGCCCGGATGCTCCTGATCAGCCAGAATGGTCGTTATTGTTTCGGTCCCTATGTCAAAGCTGCTGTAGACGGACGAGATATTTGTATTTTCCAACGCAAATATCAGTCCGCTTTTTGTCTGTCCGTAAATGATCCCGTCAGGGCCCTTGTCAAGTCTTAAAATCCTTTCACCGTTTATCCGTTCATCATCAATGTCATGAAGAACCAGCCCGGGATCGGCGTAACAGAGGCCGTTTGTTGTACCGATATAAATATTGCCCTCGTCATCTTCCTCAAACACTCTGATCGATGAAGACGGCAGTCCCTCCTTATATGTCAGATGGATCCTTTCCATACCGTCAAGCACAACGACCCCGTTATCATTCGTGCCTACCCATACCCTGCCGAGGCTGTCCTCAAAGAGCCCTCGTCCGCTTGTCAGACCGTCCGTGACCGGAAGTCTGGTAAACGCACTTCCGTCATAGCGGATGATACCGCTGTATCCGCCTATCCAGATATATCCGTCGGAAGCACCCATTATAAAATTGGCATCTGAAGTGGGAAGCCCGTTTGATGCATCGTAAAGCACCGAAGAATAGCCGACATCGCCTGATTGCCCCGTGACGGAAAAACCGCCTCCCGTATTAACGGTGGTATCCGCGTATACGGGGATCGTGATAAGAGCACCCAGTATTATCGCAGCCGTTATGGCCGCACATGTGATCTTTGTTTTTGTATCTGATATCTTCACAGGCAATCCTCTTTAAGAATTCCGGTTATATTTATGCAGTATGACCTTTACCTCGGGAAGTGCATCCAGAAAGACCTCCACACACTTCGGATCGAACTGTGTGCCGGATCCTTCTTCAAGAATGGCCAGTGACTTCTCCAGTGTAAATGCCGGTTTATATACCCTCGGAGACGTGAGGGCATCAAAAACATCCGCAACGGCCATGATACGCGCGGAAAGCGGTATCACCTCGCCGTGAATGCCTTCGGGATATCCCTTGCCGTCCCATCTTTCATGGTGATAAGCAGCCATGTTCCGGGCTTCTTTGAGATAGTTGTCGCCTTCAACCGTACTGATGGCATTCTCCATTATCCTCTTTCCGGCGGTCGTATGCGTCTTCATGATCTCATACTCTTCATCAGTAAGCTTTCCCGGTTTATTGAGCACTTCATCCGGAATATTGATCTTTCCGATATCATGAAGCGGAGCGGAACGCACAACATCCGACATGAATTTGGGAGTTATCTTCTGGAGATAATATCCTTTTTTCTTCAGTCCTTCGACAATGATCTTGACATATGCGGCGGTCTTCTGTACATGGGCACCCGTATCGGAGTCACGGCTCTCGACCAGATCCGCCATCGTTATGATAAGACCGTCCTGCATCTTTGCCGTCGAATCGGACAGGCGCCTGATACTTCTCATCTGTTCTGCCTGATGTCTGGTAAGGGCACTTGCTGCCTGAAACAGATTCTCAAGTTCATCTCCCGTATGAATGCCCAGCTTTCTGAACATCTTGACATCTTCGTCCATTTTCTCCTGGGTGTCCGTATCATGAACAAGGATATCCATGCCCCTGACAATAGAATTGATAGGTACGATCAGATGATAATCGGCGATAAAGATCGTAAGCGTACAAAGCAGGATGAAAAATCCCAGGAACACGCTAACTATTTCCGTCAAAAAGCTCCTGCTGTCAGCCAGCAGTTTTTCCATATCAACATCCGCCACCGCGTAGCACGTACATATTCCTTCCGAATCATATACAGGAGCGGCAGCCGTAAGAAGATATCCGTATTCATCGTTAGTGGTGATCGGTTCGACCGGCTCACCTTTCAGTAGCTGCGGGATATACGGTTCGAAGGTTTCGTCATAAGGTATCAGGCTTCCGACCGGTTCAGCCGGTACATCCTCGGTATCAAAATCAAAGACTACACGGAACCCATCCTGTTCCATCTTGTACACATACAGATATGCTATTTCCGGAGAACTGCGAAAGACATTCTCAAGACGTCTCTTTGTCTCCATGTATTCTTCCGTTTCTCCCTTATCGGCTATAAAATCATTTACCTTATTGCCGTCTATCACTCCGGCAGCAAGTTCGGCGGTTCCCCGGGCCATCAGGGTATGTTCACGGATCGTCATCTTTTTGTAAACTCTTACACTGATCAGCGTGCACACGACCCCGACGGTCGTAAGAGACAACACGAGCACGATGAGTATCTTCATCCGCATGGAAACACTCCTGACATCGGCTCTCTTTTTTCTTATGTCCTCAGCTGCGGGATCCTGCATCCACATGCTGAAACCAAAATGACGCAAAAAACCGGCGGGAACAAACCGGACGATAAGGATCGCCAGGAGAACGGTAATGATCTTATCGGGAAGGTCCATGATAAGACTCGAAAGGACGTGAGCTGCGCCAAGGCTGGTCACTCCGGCCTCGTAGATCAGACCGCTTAAAGACTCGCTGTCAAAGGAAAGGCCTTCCATAAACCACGGAATAAGGGATCCGAGTCCTCCGCCTATAAAAGTGAAGACAAGGACCATTCCCGCCATCCCCTGTATCTTCTTATGCCATCCGCGATCAGCAAGAAATGTGGCGCTAAAAGCGATCAGAACGTTTAATACACCGTAATACAAAGCGGCCGGATCCGATATTGTCTTGATCATATTGGTGGCAAATCCGACAATGACCCCGGGCAGATATCCGCCCATAACCGCCACGGCCACAGTGCCGACAGTATCAAGATAAAGCGGCAGATTAAGACCCGTTACTATTGCATTCAGCAAAAGGTTCAGTCCTATCCCCGCCGCACATATTATGATCGCCGTTATGTTGGATCTTCTCCGGATCCATTCAATAATCCCGTGATTATTCATTGCATTTGCCGTTGTTCTTCCACTTATGCATTATGAGTGGCAAAATACTTTCCGATACTCTCATTGAGTTCTTTTTTATCAACCGTCTTAAGAAGATAGCCTACCGGCTTGAGCGCAAGCACCTTCATGATGCTCTCCTTATCACTCTTTCCGGTCAGGAACATTACCGGGATATCTGCAAGCTCCGTATCGGATCTTATCATCTCCAAAACCTGCGGTCCGGGTGTGATGGGCATTTCATAGTCCAGAAGGATCAGATCGGCGTGGTTCTTGGCCAGCCACGTGATCGCCTGCATGCCGGAATTGGCCATGGAAACACGGTATGAACCTTTGAGCCACTCCGAGATTATGCTCATATATGATACATCATCATCAACGATAAGAATGCTCTTCAGTCTCGCGTACTGCGACTCTTCCTCCATATACTTCTCTATCTCGTTAAGCAGCTGTTCCATATCTAGAGGTCTCTCAAAGAACTGGTATATAAGGCTCGAAGGAATATAGCCCTTAAGAACATCATACTCTGTCTTTGCACCTATGACGATGACCTGCTCGTTATGTTCGGAACAGTAATCTTTGATAAACACAAGTGTATTGGCTATATCACCGATGGCATCGTCGGTAAACAGTATTATCAGTCCGGTACCCTCGCATTTTTCCCTGATATCCTTCATGACAGGCTGTGAGAATGATGAAGCGACACCTATCCCCTCAAGCTTTGTCTCAAGGCCCTTTATTATAAAGCCTTCATTGGCAGCCACTATGAGAGTTTTCCTGTTCATGGATACAACCTCCTGTTACAATCTTTCCTTTAGTATCTTGATCATACCGTCCCAATCCATTTGGGACAAGCATTTATCTATCCTGTCAAAACGTTCCTCGTCATCGCCAGCAAGAGCATACTCTCTTACCGAGTCCATTACCATCCTGGACAGCTCGTAGTCTGCCGATAGTGCAAATTCCTCAAGTCCCGCATATGCATCCGCCAGAATATCCTCTGGGATGAGCTCGCGGTCATCTTTCTGTCCAAGTTCCGGAGTCAGGGCTTCATACAAAACCTTATATCCGTTCAGCAGTTCATCGTTATGGGACCTGATATAGTCTGTGTCGTTGTTCTTTCCGGCCATCTCAAGTGCCTCGGCCTGATCACCCAGTAAAAGAGCACCGATAAGGCGGGAGCTGCTCTTTAAGGCGTGAACCTTAATTGTATAATTCTCCCAATCCTTTGAATCGTAAAATCCTTTTATCTCATCCGCTTTGGTAGCATAGGAATCGTAGAATATCTTAAGTACCGACAGGAATGATTCTTCGGAACCGCTGTTTTTCAGTGCAGCGGCAGAATCTATGCCCGGAATGCTCTCGTACCATTTCTTCTCGGATCGCACCGGTACGCTTTCCGTTACCGGATCTTCCGTGACCGTTTCATCATCAGATCCGTCTTCGATCCCACTTCCTTCGATATCATCCTTGAAAAGCGCACCGAGATTGTAATTCTGGTTACCTTTGACTATGTACAGTATACCGAATGTTCCCTCTCCGCAGTTTGAAGCGATACCGGGCGATGCCTTCTGGAATATAACTCGGTCGAACTTGACTCTCTGCAGTACAAGATCCCTGATCCACAGCAGATCTTCTTCGGCCATTCCGGCATACGTGATGAATACAAACGAAGTATCAGGATAAACATTTGCGGGAAGTGCATGTTTGATATAGTCTTCATAACATTTCCTTTCGTTGCCGAACAAAAGCCTTCCCACCCCGAGGTTATCGTTTTTAACACGTAGCATCGGGTGCAGCCACAGTGTATTGAGCAGACTGTTCATGAACGGACTTATCCTTTCGCGTCTTGCCATGACATCTGTTGACTTGATGACAAAACTGCACCTTATCAGGTCCTTAACATCCTCGAGTTCGGATCTGATCCTGTCAACAGGAAGATTCTGCTGAACAAGCCTTGCTGCTATCATTGTCAGGATACCCGTTCCGCTCGATAAGCACTCGGAATTAATGACCGTAACATTATCAAAAGTCTCGGCTGCCTTTATCGCACGTCCGTACTCTCTGCTGCTGCCGTTTGTAAGCGTAATGAAGATTAAATGATGTGCTCTCTTTAATTCCGATGAGAAGAAGCTTACAAATGCCTCTTCTGTAGGCGGCTCCGACAGAACAACCTTTTTCTCATCCCTCATATAACGCACGAGTTCCTCGGAATCGATATCGATCGTATCGAAGAAAACACCTTCATCCGTAATGACGGTATAAGGGATGATCTTGATATCAAGTTCCCTGACCACATTCGCCGGCAGATCACTCATCGTACTCGTTGCTATGACAACAGGCTTCTTCCTTGCATATTTACTTGCAGTACTGATCAGTGAACCTCCGGAGCCTTCACTGGTGTTGCTTATAACCTTCTCGGCAGGAAGATGCCTTAGCAGTGTTTCTTCAAGTTGTTCGCCCGATACCGGTTTTACAAGGTATCCGTCAAATCCGGTGCTGTTGTATAGTTCTATGTTCTCTCCGCCGGCATTGGCTGTCAATACAATGATCGGTGTTTCATTGTTGAGTCCGCCCTTCTGATCGCGTATCCTGCGGTAGCAGTCTATACCATCCATTTCAGGCATCAGGTGATCCATAAAGATGACATCATACCGGTTCTGAAGTGTCAAAGTAAGAGCGGCCTGTCCCGAAAGTGCAGTATCTATCGTCATTCCGGTCCCGACAAGAAGCTTTTTCTCAACCTGAAGGTTCATCTCATTATCGTCAACGATAAGAATCCGCGCGGAAGGAGCATGGAAGCTGTGTTCAAACTTCTCCGAGCCCGAAATGCCACCGACATTTGCGATGTTCATGTCACCTATCCGCTTGTCCGATGAGACGCCCTGTCTGAGCGTTACGGTAAATGCCGAGCCCTCGGTATATACACTGTTGACCGTGATCTGCCCGTCCATCAGTTCCACAAGCTGTTTGACTATAGACAGTCCAAGCCCCGTTCCTTCGATATGCCGGTTCTTCTCCTCGTCAACACGCTGGAATGTATCGAACAGGTGCGGAATTGCCTCCGGTTTTATTCCCATTCCGGTATCCGACACCTGTATCATCAGGATCACATCTCCCGTATCGCAGAACTTGCATTCCATATGCAGCGTGATCGTTCCTTCATTAGTATATTTTACGGCGTTATTCAGAAGGTTTATCAGTATCTGTTTGACCCTTACCTCATCACCGAACAGCGTCTCCGGAACATTGGGATCTATGTCAACGTTAAATCCAAGCCCCTTTTCCTCGGCCTTAAGCCAGATCATGTTTACCATCTCCGATAAGAGGGATGCAACATTATAGTTGACAGGCACAATGTCCATCTTGCCGGCTTCGATCTTGCTGACATCAAGAATGTCGTTTATAAGGGCCAGCAGCATCTTTCCCGCACCGCGGATGTTTCTTGAATCCCTTCGTATTTCTTCCGATGCGTCTTCCTGCCGCAGGATCAACTCATTTAAGCCAAGCACCGTATTTATCGGAGTACGTATCTCATGACTCATACTTGAGAAGAAACGGTTCTGAGCCCGGTTCATCTCCTCGAGTTCCTTTGTTTTTTCTTCGGCGCGCCGCGCCTCCTTCTGGTACATCCTGGTCCAGAACGTTATCAGTACCGTAAGAGATGCCCAGGCTATGACAAATTTGGCATACGAATATGAATAATCACTTTCCCGTGTGAATTCGACCACTGTTTCGGGTCTGATGTAGGAAATGACGTAGCAGGCCGTAATAACACAAAACTCTATCAGGCTCATTACGATCCTGAACGTTCCGTCAAGTACAAGAACAAGATAATATGCTCCCAGAAGAAGTGAAAAAGGTCCCCCGCAGTAAATCCCGCCTTTGGCGAAAAACAGCCCGGGGGTCATAATCCCCACGATAAGAAATGCCACAACTGTCTTGGCAACACTTATCTTATCCTTTTTGACAGTGATGACAAGCAAAGCGGTACATATGACCACAAAGGCTAAAGATAGCAGAGTTGACATGATCGGCTCACTCAGTGTTATACCCACTCCCATGGCCGCTATAAGTGCTGCAAGCTCACATAACGAAAACAGCACAAAGGTCCTGTCCTTTATATTGATCGAGGAATCATACAGATATGCATCAAGTTTTTCTCTCAGTTTCCTGAACAATATCATGCATCTGCCCTCCCCTCGTACTGGATCATTTCCTTCGGAAGAACTTTTTTCATGACATGTTCGAATTCCTTCATGTCGATAGGCTTGGCAATAAATGCATCAAAGCCTTCTTGGATAAACATTTCCCTGGCGCCGCTTAAGGCATTTGCAGTAAGCGCGATCACGATCGGATCACGTCCGCGCTCCGACGCAACATCCCTGATCCTCTTCATTGCCTCTACGCCATCCATTTCCGGCATCATGTGATCCATAAAGATCACATCATATTCTTCGTTCTCATACTTTTTGATGGCCTCTTTTCCACTGCCGGCCGTGTCCGTAAACATTCTGTATTCGCGAAGAAGTCCCGTCGCAACAACAAGGTTCATGGGCTCATCGTCAACCACAAGTGCCGAAACACCCGTGAATCTCACCTTACCCTTAAGTTCCTCATCCGATTCAGCATCCGCTTCCCCGTTTAATATACGTGCAACAGGGAATCCGTATATGGGCTTGGGAAGCACCCGGATGCCTGTCCCTTTTGTTGCCTCAAATCCGGCATTGGCGCTTACCACCATTCTGTGTCCGCCCCTTGCCAGATCATCGATCAGTTCCCTGTCTCTTTCATACTCTTCCTGGCCCATGAACACGCAGGCTATCTCGCGCTCATCGAGCATATGCTTAAGCTCCTGCGCACTTTCCGCAGAGTACAGGTTTGTCTTCAGTCCGTTTGCCATATTAACGGCCATGGACCTGAAGAACTCACGCTCCTCTGGAACCTGATATCTGTCGGGTCTTGTGAAAAAGACCATGTTCTTATTTGCCGCATCCTTTATTGCAAGACACGGTGCCGGATCGACTGTCACCTGAGGGATCGATATCCTGACGGTTGTGCCTTTTCCTCTTTCACTGTCTATGCGGACAAATCCACCCATCTTGTGAACAAATCCGTACACGATCGGGATCCCGATCCCTATTCCTCCGGTACTTCGGTTTCTCTTTTTATTTGCCTGATACATTCCGCCGGACAGGTGAGCGATCTGCGCACGTGTCATTCCGATACCTGTATCGGTTATCTCGATCGTAATGTTACAACCGTATTCCTGTGGCACGGTAAACACTCTTACAAGCACTCCCCCGCGTCGTGTGAACTTGAAGGCATTCCCGAGAAGATGCCTGAATATCTTATGGAGCTTTGTAATGTCACCCTTCAGCATTGTCGGAGTGTCTGGTGCAAGATCAATGATCAGTTCAATACCGGTATTCTGATAGTGATCCCGGTAATAAGTTACAACATCATTAATAAGGGAGATGCACATGTAGTTTTCTTCCTCGAGAACAAGTTCTCCCCTCTTTATTTCCGTATAGTCCTGGATATCTTCGATCTGATGCGCCAGGCGGATCCCGGCTTCGCTGATCGAGCCAAGTTCACTTCTGTCAATATCCTTCTGGAGGATCAGGGTCATTCCGCTTATGACGTTAACCGGAGTTCGAAGTTCGTGAGAAATGTTTGAGAGAAAATCTTCCATGTCATGGTCATTCTCCCTGACCTTCTGCAACCACACGTCAAGCTTATGCTGCTCACCGATCCTGCGGTTGATAGTGATACGACTGATCAGATACATGATCAGGACGGTTCCTATGTGGAATCCCATCCTCATCGTCTCAAACGCATCCATTGTGATCTTCTGATCCATATACAGGAATACAAACTGGATCGCCATGACAATACCGTACTCGGCAAGGATCAGGTCAAGCAGGATCATTCTGTTTGCCAATGTATACGTGACAAAAAACAGGATAATAGCAACGGAAACATCATTAAGACTCGTATCATGTATTCCATGATAGAAAACAAGAAAAGCAGTATATGCAAAATAAATGTTTACCCGGAAATACTCGTTCAGGGTGTGAGCTATGTGGATCCACCAAATAGCTACCGTACCGGCAAGGATCACTGCGGGCACCCATGCTTCCCATTTTCCAAAGAAGTTCTGCAGAATACATGACAGGCCTGCCAGTGTGGTGATGACCACTATCATTCGTTCTTTTCTGATATCTTCCACAGCAACCTCCCGAGATTTTTCTTCTTATCTTTATAATTATCACGATCGGAGGCGTGCAAGTCAAGTATTTACGGGAAAAACGTCATTTTTTTATCCAATTCTTTCCGGTCGCATAATCCAGCTCTATCCCGGGCTGGATATTATATACAAAAACGTGGTAACTAAGCCTTCCGTTATCCTCCACGGAATATGCTTCCATCTCAACACCCCTGGCGAGCAGATCATCGCCCTTAAAGTACGGTGTTACACGGTAAAGAACGTGATTGCCGGTATCTTCGATATAGCGCATCACCATCTCTTCCCACGGAAGCATTGTAGTGGCATTCATGTATCGGGTGCCGGTGATAAGGTTCTTCTCGTTGGCCTCTTCACCGGCAAGGGCCCTGGCGATAAGATGTGATCTGTTATACAGAAATGGAGGGTCTGCATCCACAAGTCCCTCGTATTTTCTCTGCCTCCATCCGGATGGTTTGATATGTCCGATCTCTTCACGCTTTCCGGAAGGCATCATGGACCGGTCTAGAAGTGCATAGGCGGTACCGCATCTTCCAAGCCCGTCAAGCTCGCTGTAATGCTCACCGGATATCATCTCAAGATCCCACTCATTAAAGCAAGGCTTTCCGTTATTCAGCTCGATAACATCTTGCCCGGAATAGTCGGGAATGCTCTCCGGATCAGACTCTGCGATACTGACAGAACCATGTGATCTCTCGGCATCAAGTTCCGTCTTCAGGTGGCATGAAACCGTAAAGCACGCCAGGATCAGTGCGGCTGCCACCACCATTATTCTGTTTGATAACAGTCTATACATTAAGGCGTTTCCTTATCTCTCCGGCAACAGTCCTGCCTTTGAATATGACAGCACCGACAAACAATATGATACCCGTAAGCATACATATGATCCACGTAACGGGAGCCGTCCGGTTCCACAGTATAAAGACTATTACGGGGAGTATCCCTATCAGAAGATTGGTCAGCAGATATACCATCGTATTGCCGCCTCTGTCGATCATTGCCAGAACAAAATTGGTGATCATCATACCCGCTATCGCACACGGCGCTATCCAGTCCACGGTCAGCCTGAAAAATCCATAGTAATACGCTGTCACCGTAAGCAATACGAGTATTATCAGCACCATCATCGTTACCCTGCGGGAAGATCCGGTTCCTTTGCGGAACTGCCTGATCATGGCGAACTCAAAAGCTATCAGCCACATGGACAGTATAAGACTGTAATGTACGTCTGATGTCGGAGGGATCTTAACATGAAGCAGAAGATCGATGCCAAGGCTTGCGATCACCACGATCCAGACTATAAACAATTGCAGTTTATACAAAAAAGACTTGCGCTGGAGGTTCTTCAATTTCGGAAAATAAGCCCTCTCCGGCTCTCCGGTAAGTTTGCTCTGGCACAGCGGACACTTTGCAAGGTCCCCTCCGACTTCGATCCTGCAGTAAGGGCATGTCCTCATCCTATCACCTCCGTGGCATAAACTCTTATATTAACGCCGGAAGAAGCAAGAGAGCGTACCAGATTTTTGATCACGCCGGTGTTCTGATAAGGCGATGATACACCAAGTGTCAGATCATTGTTAAATGCCGACATGGTCGAGAAAATATGACTGCTGCTGCAGAATGTACTGTAATTATCTATCTTTTCGCCGACCTGCCCGGGAGGCCTTAAAACGCCGAGATTTGAGAAGACCATGGATACTTTTTTATCTGACAATCTCTTTGCGTGTCTGACCACGATCTGTTTGATAAACAGCGGAACGGCCCGTACCGGCGCAACATATTCCATCGTCTCAAAACCATCCATCTGCTTTTTGATGTTCTCTTCGGTAAGCTGGCTCTTAAGTGATACATCGAACTCTTTTGCCAGTTCATCAAGCGTGATGTCATCCTTGAAAACATGCGTGACGGTAACGTTATTGAAGAAATTCCTTGACGTAAATGACGGGTAGTAATTTCTCAGATTGACCGGCAACGTCATGGTAACGGGAGTTGCGAGCCTCCTTGGCGGGATCTCATCACGGATCGCCATCATCCAGCATGCTCCCATGTAGCTCGTAAGCGATACTCCGATCTCCTTTGCTCTCGACAGAACCTGATCAGCCGGCATATGTATCTCAAAAAAGCCAAGCTGGTCAAACGGATATTTCAGACTTCCCGGATGATATGCCCTGCGTGATGAAGACGCGGGATTCAGTCCCATGCTGCCGAAAAACTGCCGGTAGCTGTCCTGCCCGAGGTCATCCGCAGAGGCCCCGGAATGTATCGTGACACCTTCAAACTCTCCCGGGTACCTGAGCCGCAGATAATCGAGCACGATTATGTTCAAAAACTCAAGCGCCCCCGTCCCGTCAGTAATGGCATGGAAAATATCAAGATTTATCCTGTTATTGAAATAGGTGACCTTATAATGCAGCATTGCCTTGGCCGGAGAATACAGCAGCGGACAGATACGGTCACTTTCCTCCGATACTTCCGGCATCATGTCCGTGCTCTCCATGTAATGCCAGAACAGGCCTCTCCTGATCCTCACCTGCATCTGCGGTCTGTCGGAAATAGCCGACAACAAAGCTTCCTGCAACAGATCCGGCCGGATATCTTCCTTCAATGTACAGGATACTCTCAGAGTCTTAGTGTCTCTTTTTGTTATCGTTGCCAGAAACAGTTTGGCAACATTATCTAGTTTTGACCAGTTGTCGTTTCCCATTTATCCTCCCCGTAAATTTCCTTCGATACGTATGCGGCCAGTCTCTTCATGGCCCGCGCGGCTATCGGCACCGGCATCTGCTGGTAAACATGCCAGCCTGCATCTTCAATATCAAGGACAGCAATCCCTCCCTGACTCCTGACAGTGTCTTCAAGCCTTATGCTGTCATCAACGAGTATACCGTTTCTTCCGGCCATGATATACACAGGCGGAAAATCACTGAAGCTGCCAAATAACGGACTGAACCTTTTATCATCCGGCGTGCCGCCCTCTCCGATATAAACCTTTGCCGCATTTGTGACATACTCTTTTGTAAGTATCGGATCTATCTCGGCATTTTGATCATAGGAAGGTGCCGTTGCTGTCATATCCGTCCACGGGCTGAAAAGAAGGAGTCCCCGCGGGATGAGCTTCCGATCTGCGATCAGTTTCTGAACAAGGCAAAGAGCCAGATTGCCTCCGGCCGATTCTCCGGCAATAAA
>JAFRIL010000072.1 GCA_017432845.1 Lachnospiraceae bacterium
AAATACAGCATGAGCGGCATAAATGTCAGAAAGATCATAAACAGAAGCGCTGTCATAAACCCGAAGCGTTTCCTGACCGTGCGCGCACCTGCAAAAAGCGTAAGTACCATCGGTATCACCGAGGCAAGCTTCATGACCGGTATGTTATATCCGAACACCGACGTCATTATCTTCAATATGATGTTATACAGTGGTGGAAGAGTATCCGCCATGGACCGCGATATGACTCCGGCAAAGTCCGTGTGGACGAGCGATGCGGTAAATGCCTCATCCATCCATACGTTGTTGTTCCATATGAGCGAGACATAGACTGCCGTAAGCAGCACAAATACCGCCGATATGATGATCTTTTCAGATTTAGTCCCCGATATGTTCATTACTTTCAAAAAATCTCAAAAAATGCGTGATTTACCTGCTGTAATGTGATATAATACATGTACTTCAAAAGAAAGGAGCATGTATTATGGAATTAAGTATTGATGCAATTCCCTATATCTCAATGGCCATGGCACATGAGAACGTTATGTCGGCTGTCGGCACGAGCATGCTCGAATCTACCCTTGATCTGGCGGCTACGCAGATAGGCGACCTGACCAGGGCAATGGAGTTGTCGGTCAATCCGGCAGTCGGTGCAAACTTTGACGTAGCGGTCTGACAGGCCGCTACTTTTTTCTTCTTACGGCAGTTACTGTAAGACCGCCGAATCTATGTTTCTGAAACCGACAACAAAGTTTGCCATTCCCGTATCATCGGTTATCTTTGCATAGCACAGCTGGAAATGATTCCTCTGTCCATCGGTGTTTATCCTTATGTAGTTGATACAGTACAGATTATCATCTCCCGCATTTTTTACAATAGACTCGTATGACGTCTCTTCCATCAGGTGGTCAAAATCTTCGGGACTTACATAGGTGCTGAAATATTTCTGCATTGAAAAATGGTAATCTATCAATGTGCTTCCTATGCGTACCGGTCCCCGTTCTCCCGGTCCGATCCGTTATTCCTTATAAGTGTGACCTTGCGGCTCTTACCGTCCAGAAACCACACCGACAGATATTCCCTCGACAATCCGTCAAGGAGTGTCAGATACCTTTCATTCTCAGCTGTTATCTTCATCCTGCGGCGGTATTCACTGTCAATGTTCTCAAAACCGTAGATCAGTTTTGTGCCCTCGTCTATCGGAACGACCTTAAGGCGGTAATACACAACCTTATCGTTATGAAATGCCCTGTAAACATGAAGCAGGGGATTTTCTTCCCTGAGTCTTTCGACAACATGATCAATATCGGCGAATCTCATTATAGCCTTGGCATCTTCCTTGTATACGGTCTCCTCCACATAACGGCCAAACACTTCGGAAAAGACGGGATTTCCCTTGAACATTTCCTCGTATCGTTTTGAATACGCATCCAGTCTTATCGGATGTATCGTGTGATCGCTCACATCAACATATACCATCGATGTGACGCTCTCCGCGATCGCAAAAAATGCATCGTATACCAGTCTTATGCTCTCTGTATCACTCATGTTCCTTTTCTCCCGATATGATAATGATCACGCGATCTCAAACCCCGCAAACTGCAAGTATCCCTCGCCTGAGAATGTGATCCAGATACTGTTTATCCCGTCAGGTATGTTAACACTTCCCGTGACAATACGCCAGACATTTGAGTACTCCACCGGAAAACTGCCGAGAGGCTCTTTGTCCCATTCGGTCCTTATCTCCAGCTTTCCTGTTGCATATCCTTTTATCTTTACGGATACGACCTTCGTATCCTTACAGTCAAAATACTTGAATCCTGCCCTTGCGGTATCTCTCATGTTGGCAATGTAACCTGCCGGCTCATCATCATTATATACCTCCCGGGTGATCTTCGGAAAGCGGTCATCCATCCAGCCGCACCACGGGATCATAAGCCCTTCGGTATCGGTAAACAGGTTGCATGCAAGATATGCGGGATAAAAGCCCCTGGCGGTAAACGGCACTCCCGCACATGATGTGAGCGCTGCCTGACGGAAGTTTACCGGTCCGTCCGCCTCAAGCTTTTCAAAGCAGCCCTGCCGGCTGTAGTTTGTCCCGTTCGTATGCCTGTGATAGAAAATGTACCACCGGCCGTCAATGCAAATAATGCTTCCGTGATTGTTCGCGCAGTACATCCCGGGCATGCCGGCCTTCTTGTATGTATCGATCCCGATGTCTCCGTTATCGATGAGCACACCCCTGTACGTAAAATCACCATCCGGGCGTATGCTTGTGGCATAGCACAGTTCCCTGGATGCTTCCGATGAATATATGAAATAGTACAGACCGTCTTTTTTTCTTATCGAAGCTGCTTCAAAATACGCATGATCTTCAAATCCGGTACCGGTGCTGTTATGTTTTGCGGGAACAACGAATACCGGATCACGCTTTATCGTGAGCATATCGGAAGAAAGCACCGTACACATTGCGCCATGCCGGCTCTTATCGTCAAGCGGGCAAAATCCTGTGTACAGATACGTTTCAACACCTTCTGTCAGAACTCCCGGATCAAACTGCGGCTCATCACCCTCTCTTTGACCGAGGCGTGCTCCGTCTTCATAATGCACATAGCCGTAGAACTCATATTTTCCGGCAGGTGTATCACTTACCGCAACGGAGACAAAATCACGGTTTGACAGTACATAGTACAGATAATATCTTCCGTCGGGGCCAACCGTAACATCCGGCGCGTAAAGATTACCCTGAAGATCTTCATTTTCCGGATCATCTGATTTTCTGTAGATCACACCCTCATATCTCCACGATCCGAGATCATCCGGATCGGCAGACCAGCAGACGTAATCACCCATGCAGTAAACATCACCGCCGAACAGGTCATGAGAGCCGTACACATAGAGCCTTCCGTCAAACAGATACGGTTCCCCGTCGGGAACATACTCCCAAAACGGCAGATACGGATTGGTGATCTGATCAAGTACTTCCATATTATCCTCCGCTCTTACTGCCCTGCCACCTTCAAAAAGCTGCCAAGGCCGAACATTATCACGAGTACGAGCACTATCCCGAGCACGGTTGAGACCCTTAGCCAGTTTTTCTGTTCATGCTTTACCCTGAACATGTCCAAAAGGCCGTCAAGTCCTCCCTCATGCTTTGCGATAAACACAATGCACGGTATTGCGATCGCAGCGCATATGGCTGCAAGAATGAGGAATACCGAAGCCATTGCATATAATACATTACTGTTTCTGACACTTTCGGCCGATTCGGCAAGGCTTGTTGCGCCGATCACTTCTGCTGCTTTTGAAGCGGCAAGAAGCATCGCAAGGTTTCCGAAATTGATACAGATATGCATTATCATGGACGGATATACGCTCCTTGCCGCTTTGTTGACAACGGCAAATATCCAGCCGAGAACAAAGGCATACATTGCCTGGTTCAAATTCATATGTGCAAGAGCAAAAAGTGCTGCGGAAATAAGTGCTGCTCCCATCGGGCCCGCATATCTTTCATACCGTCTGGCAAAGACCGATCTGAATGTCAGTTCCTCGCAGACAGGACCGTAAACCGATCCGAGTAGCAATACGGCTATACCCGATCCCGAAACAAGAGTGTCCGACATCTCTACCATCGTATTGCTCACAAAAAACTGTGAGATGATATTAAACAGCGTTGCTATCGGGGTGACGACGGCAGTCAGAAGAAGACTCATGAAAAACGTTGCCGGCTTTATCGCTCTGAATCCGAGCTCGCTTTTAAAACCGAGGTTTCCTGCCAGTATATAGATAAGGGTCGGAACGAGTATCGTAAGCTCCGACAATACCAAGGATGCTTCCACTGGAAGCTCGATACCCTTTTGCGACATTACCGAGACGGCCAGGCTTGCAAGGATATGGAGGGCAATCGATATGAAAAACAACCATCCGAGATATGACGGTTCTTTATCTTCATTAAATCTCATCAAAAGGCCTCAGCATAGATATAATTAAAAGATCAGGCGCCCGCCTTGAACGAGATGATCCACGGTGCGGGCTGAACGTCAACATTGTGCCTGCTCGTAACCTTTGAAACACTGACCTGAATGATCTCCGGATCCGAGATACAGTATTTCTTACACTTTTCTATCATTGATGCTGCAAGCACAAAATCAAGCGTGTAGATAACAAATTCCATCGAAGGATTTTTACGAAGGAGACACTCTATCTCCTGCTCCATCGATGCACTTGCAACGAGCATAGTAACATCGGGTGCGGGCAGGTCCTTTATCGTTTCATCATCGATATGGTCTATGATAGTTATATTGTTAAGCCCGAATAGTTCTACATTCTCCTCAAGCGCGTTTCTGTCGTTTCGGTTATACTCTACGGCGATGATCTCTCCTTCTCCGTTAAGTATACCCGCTTCCACAGCTATCGACTCGGCCGAGATCGCGCATATATTCTTACCTTCCTCGATCTGCATCTTGGAAAGGATGATCGCACGTATCTCGCTGCCAACGTACTTAACACTTCCCTTGGCAAGCGACTTGTTATCGATCCCGAACCTCATCGTGGCACGGGCATTGGGATTTAATATGATCATCCCGGCAGAGGCATTGATACCCCTGTCGATCATCTGGCTGACATTATCTTCCTTGATGGGGCCCGCAGGATCACTTCCCTCATTATAAATAACCTTGCAATCGCCAAGTCCCGCATTGTACATCCTGTAGAAAATATCAGGATGTCCCGCCTCAGTGAACACAAGTACACATCTGTGAGCTTCACAGGTGGGGATCAGGTTCTTGTTCTTCTTGGTGATATCAAGTATCTTAACGTGCTCAAGATCGATATCCGTATTCTCCGAAAAATACTGAAGCCATGCAATAATATGTGTGTTGGTAAATAACGCGTTATCCATGAATCACCCTCCTAACCTCATTTATTACATCTATAGAGCAGATCTTCCCACCTTCTGTCGACTTCCTCCTGGAAAGCCCCGATAAGGTCCTCATTGCCGGGTGCGAAGAGATGTTTGAACCTCCCCTGCGTCCGGAGGAAATCCTCTATCGGAAGCTTACGCTTAGGTTCATATGTCAGTCTCCAGTTACCGTGATCGACCTCGAACATCGGCCAGTAGCATGTATCGATCGCAAGCTGGCAGATATTCATGATGTCAGCTGTTTCATATCTCCATCCTCTCGGGCAGGGAGCGAGCATGTTGAGAAACGCCGGACCCTCTGTGTATATAGCCCTTTCGGACTTGACATGTATATCCTTAAAATCTTTTGTAAAAGTGGTCTGCGCCACGTACGGAACATGATGCTCGGCAATTATGGCCGACAGATCCTTTCTCGTCTGGATCTTACCGTTGCTGTTCTTGCCGACCGGCGTCGTTGTGGTGTCCGCAAACTGAGGTGTTGCCGATGATCTCTGGATACCCGTGTTCATGTAGGCACCGTTGTCATAGCATACATACACCATGTCATGTCCGCGCTCCATCGCACCCGACAGTGACTGGAAACCAATATCGTATGTTCCGCCGTCCCCGCCGAACGTGATGAACTTGTACTCGGTATCTTCCGGAAGACGGCCGCGTTTTTTCAGCGCACGAAATGCTGTTTCCACGCCCGAAAGAGTCGCTCCCGCATTCTCAAAAGCATTGTGGATGTAACTGTCCTCCCATGCCGTATACGGATACATGAACGTTGACACTTCAAGACAGCCCGTTGCGTTTCCGATGACCGCCTTATCCCCCGGATGAAGGGCGCGAAGCACCGCTCTTATTCCGATCGTTGCACCGCATCCGGCGCACATCCTGTGTCCGCTTGCCAGCCTCTCCGGCCTGCTCATTACTTCTTTGAGATTATATCCTGCCACTTTCTATTCCCTTCCCTGTGCAGACTTCGTGCGAAGTCCGACATATGAATGCTGCTTTATCTGTTTTCCGTTTGCCGCCTCTTCTATCTGCGCAAAAACGGACTTTGCCGAATCTACCGTAAAATCACGTCCCGCCAGACCGTATACATAGCTTACCGTCTTGATGAACACTTCGTTTCTGTATAGCGCAGCGCATACTTCCGATGAGAGCGGACCCCCGTTACCGTTATAGCTCTCGCATCTGTCCATGATCGCCACTGCCTTGCATCCGCTAAGCGCTTTTGCGATCTCATCTTCGGGAAAAGGCCTGAACACGCGAAGTTTTAACACCCCCGCCTTAACACCTGCCTCGCGGAGCTCGTCAACAGCCTGCTTTGCGGTTCCTGCAGCAGATCCCATAATGAGCATGATATAGTCGGCATCTTCTGTCCTGTATTCTTCAAAGAAAGAAAATCCTCGTCCGAATTTCTTTCTGAACTTTTCTGCTACCTCGGCAATAACCTCCTTGGAAGCCTCCATTGCCTTCTCCTGATTGTACTTGGCCTCCATGGAGTAGGCTGATACGGCGTAAGGTCCGACGGATACGGGTTTTCCGGGATTAAGCAGAAACTCTTCGGGATGATACTCTCCGACAAATTCCTTCACATCCGCATCCTCTTCTAAAAGAATGTTTTCAACCGCATGGCTCGTTATGAATCCGTCCTGGCAGACCATGACCGGAAGATGAACCCTTTTATCTTCGGCTATCGGAAACGCCTGTATGTAATTATCATAGGCTTCCTGGTTGTTCTCGGCATATATCTGGATCCAGCCCGTATCCCTTGCGCCCATTCCGTCGGAGTGATCGCAGTTGATGTTTATGGGACCGGAAAGCGTTCTGTTGACAAGTGTCAGAACGATCGGCAGCCTGTTAGACGCCGCCACAAGAAGCTCCTCCCACATGAACGCAAGTCCGCACGATGATGTCGCTGTCATGCTCCTGGCGCCCGCTGCCTCGGAACCTATCGCCGCACTCATGGAAGAGTGCTCTGATTCAACGGGTATGAACTCGGTGTCCATCTCACCGTTCGCTATATATGTCGATACCATCTGCGGTATCTCTGTTGAAGGAGTGATCGGGAATGCAGGCATGACATCCGGATTGACCTGGCGTATTGCAAATGCCACAGCCTCGTTTCCTGACATACGGTCTTTTTTACTCATAGTATTTTACCTCATCGAGATCGCGCCGAAGGGGCAGGCTTTCTCACATATCCCGCATCCCTTGCAGTGATCCATATCAAAATCATCGCGTCTTCCATCCGTAACGGGAATGCATCCGTCGGGACATACCGGCGCGCACAGAAGGCATTGTTTGCATTTATCCTTATCAAATACCGGAGTGGAAGTTCTCCACTCACCCGTCTTAAAATCCTTTGATGTACCCTGTGCGAATATCATCAGACCTTCCGTAAGATCCTCGCACGGGGACTGTTCGTTTATCTTAGAAATATCCGTTCTCATAACTGATCCTCCAGCGCCGCAAACGTATCCGTAAGCGCCATCATGTTTCCGTCGATGACCTCCGGCTTCTTGGCGAATTTATGTTCGTATGATGCGCGCATCTCCCTGATAAAATCATCCTTTTCCATCACGTGTGATACCGCTACAGCGGCAGCGAGCATCGGTGAGTTCGGGAAATATTTTCCGAGAGCTTTGACTGAGATCGAGCGTGCATCCACAGTGTAGACGCTGCCTTTATACCCGTTAAGGTAAGGTATTATCTCATCTTTCTTCTTATCCGTGTTTACTATTATGGCACCGTCTTCGGACAGTCCTGCGGTAACATCAACGGATGACAGCAGTGTCTCGTCAACGACAACAACGAGGTCGGGGTTATATATATTGGAATGTACCCTGATCTGCCTGTCGCTTATCCTGTTAAATGCAGTGATGGGAGCTCCCATTCTCTCAGGCCCGTACTCCGGAAAACCCTGAACATAAGCACCCGTTTTGAAACACACATCAGCCAGAAGAAGTGCTGCCGTCTTGGCGCCCTGTCCTCCGCGTCCGTGCCATCTGATCTCTATGTCTTTGCGGTTCATTTCCTCTCCTTAGACTTTGTTTCCTGTATTTTAAACCTTGATATCATATCACAAGGCAACAATCTTTTCCATTATTTACGTATCACGTCAAATCTTACCGCAACAGACTCTCCGAACGGATCCGTTATCTTGAGGCTCGCCTCTCCCTCACCCGTCGAGCGTACATACACTCCGCCCATACCTCCTGAAAGCGAGATCGTTTTGGGACCGATAAGCTCTATGGGACCTTTTGTCTTAAAGGATACGGGATCATTGCAAAACGGAAGGATACCTCTGTTCTCATCTACGGCACGAAGCCTGACAAGTGCCACATCATATGTCTTGCCTTCAACAAGAGTATCCGAGCTTACGGTAATGTCAAGATGAGGTCTTGTCGAAGTACTTACGATCAGTTCCCTTATGACATCGCCGCCCTTTACGGCCTCAAACTTGTATGATACCGATCTTTGTCCCCAGTTTCCGACATACTTCTCATAAAGTATCCTTATATCATCCTTTTTCATATGATATTTTGCGGCAACCATGCCTGCCTTTGCGAGGAACCGAAGATCGGGATCATTTTGTCCGAACCGTGCAATATGATTGAGCAGTCCGCTTATCTCCATTGCCGCCTTGTGGGGCATGTTCTCATGGACTTCAAGAGCATTACCGACATAATCATCGATCAGCATCGGGCCGTGTAACAGATTCCTGTACGGCGAATCCTTGGCACAGTACTCTTTTACGAACTCATCGTTTCTGTACATCCTGACGGAGTCTGCATTGGAGATGATATAGACATCGCCTAAAATGCAGGCCGGATGCTCACCTATGTTCATCGACGATGACAGTGCCAGGACAGGTGTATCATCCTGCTGTGCCGCATATAAGAATCCTGCAAGCTTGCGGTTCCTGAATATATCGCACACCCCGTGATAGCATATCCGATCCCCGCTCCCGAAATCCTTATGCGTATTGTAATCAAACATGCACCATCCGAACGAGCCTGCGATATCGGAATGCGCTGCCACACCGTCAAGGACCGCGGCATGCCTTAACATATGTTCGCACCTGTGCTGCTCACTGTCGAATGATTTTGTCGGGAACATGTGTCCGTTGTACTCGGTGACAAGATAGCCCCTCGAAGTATCCGGTGTTACCGTTGCCTTGTCGACAACTCCGGCGTTTTTCCCGCTATGTGAAAAATCATTGTATGTAAATACGTCTTCCTGGAATGACCCCATTTTATGACAGCGGACTCCTCCGGTCTGTCTTGAAGGATCCTCGGCATGAGCCATGGCATTCGTTGCGGCATAGAAAGCATCATCATCAGCGGACTCGTTGATCCTGACACCCCACAGTATTATCGAAGGATGGTTGATGTTCTGTCTTATCATATCCCGGACGTTTTCAACAGCCTTATCCTTCCATGCGCTCCCTCCGATATGCTGCCATCCCGGTATCTCGGTAAATACGAGAAGGCCGAGTTCATCACACTTATCAAGAAAGCTCTGTGACTGGGGATAGTGTGAAGTCCTGACCGCATTGACACCAAGTTCCTCCTTAAGCAGTATGGCATCATATTCCTGCATGGAATCAGGCATAGCATATCCGGTATATGCATATGACTGGTGTCTGTTAAGACCTCTGATCTTAAACTTCCTTCCGTTGATGAAGAACCCGTTCGGCTTGAAGGAAGCCTTTCTGAACCCTATCGTATCAATCCTCTCGTCAATGACACTGCCCTGGCTGTCGACAAGTCTTGTTCGAAGCTCGTAAAGTGCGGGATGTTCCGGATCCCAAAGTTCCACATCATCAGCCCTTGTAATGCACTTGGTATAGCCGTCGGTTGCCGGCGTTACACAAGTACAGGCAAAAACACCGTCGCCTTTTTTTCGAAGCGATGTCTCAATATCAAACGAGCCTCCATCTCCTGCGGTGTATACCTTTGAAACGACCGCTGCTTTTCGTGCGCACCTTATCCCCTCATTTACATATCTGTCGATCAGCTTTGTCTGGGTGGCGATCCGCGAGATATACGTCTGAGGCTTGATCTCGATATAGACGTCCCTGTAGATCCCGCCATACGTCATATAATCGATGGCAAATCCGAAGGGCGGCTGGTCAAGACTCTCCATGCTGCTGACGCGAAGCGTTATGACATTGTCCTTTCCGAAGCAAAGATACTGTGTGATATCCGCGGTAAATGCCGTATAACCGCAAGTGTGCGTGCACACTTCGTTTCCGTTGACATACAGAGTGCTCTCGTGAGCCACACCCTCAAATGTGAGCAATACGATATTTTTGCTCCACCTTTTTTCGGCAAAGAAATGCTTCCTGTAACCGCACACCATCTGGTATATGCTCTCGTCAAAATAGTGAAGCGGCATCATCTTGACGTTGTGAGGTATATCGACATCCTCCATTTCGGAATCGGCAAATCCCGGAAAGATCATCCCTTCCTCAAAGTACTCGTCAAATTTCCAGTTTCTGTCAATATATATTTTCGTACCGGTCATCTTCATCCTCCGATATATCTTGTCAAAAACGACTGTATTGATATATATTATCAGAATAAGTAACAACCCTCAATCTTTAATGAAACGGAGACGATCATGAGCAAAAATTTTCTGCCTGATGACAGGAGACTTAACGAGATCTACGGAAAGGATAAAGGCATTCTCTCATATCAGAAGGAGAGGATCGCAAAAGCCATAAAGAATTATGAGGAAATGTTCCAAATGGCGGATGAACTTCACATCTTTTCCGCTGCGGGCCGCTCAGAGATCGGCGGTAATCATACGGATCACCAGATGGGACACGTGCTCGCCGCTTCACTCAACATAGATTCCCTTGCTGTCGTATCAAAGACTTCCGATAATACTATCACCCTCTATTCGGAAGGATACGACACATTTACCGTAAAACTTGATGATCTTGGCAAGGTACCATCCGAGTCCGGAAGCACTGCTTCCCTGATACGGGGAGTGGCGTCCGGTTTTGCAAGGAAAGGATACAAGACAGGAGGATTTAAGGCATACGTTATAAGTGATGTCCTCGGAGGCTCCGGCCTGTCATCTTCCGCATCGTTCGAATCACTTATAGGCGCGATCTTATCGGGCCTGTATAACGACGGAAAAGTATCAACCGTTGACATCGCCAAGATCGGCCAGTACGCCGAAAATCATTACATGGACAAGCCCTGCGGTCTCATGGACCAGATGGCTTGCAGCGTGGGAGGGTTCGTTCATATCGACTTCTCCAAAAGTTCCGATGCCGATCCATTCTTTGATGAATCCTATCCGAAGATAGAACGCATCGAATTTGATCCCGAAGACTACGGATATTCTCTGGTGATCACCGATACAAAAGCTTCACATGCGGACCTTACCGACGACTATGCCGCAATACCGCGTGAGATGAAAGCAGTTGCCGCATACTTTAAAAAGAACGTCCTGTCCGAAGTGTCCGAAGAAGAATTCATAAAGAATATCCCGTCGGTAAGAAAGGTTACCGGGGACCGTGCGATAATGCGTGCACTTCACTTCTTTGGCGAAAACAGGCGGGTTATGGCAGAGGCCGAATGTCTTCTGGCAGGTGATTTTGACAGATTTCTTCGAAGGTTTGCTTCCTCTGCAAGATCATCATATGAATACCTGCAGAACATCTACAGCACGAAATCCTGCG
>JAFRIL010000073.1 GCA_017432845.1 Lachnospiraceae bacterium
AAAGGAGAATAAGTCCGCCTCAAAGAGTGTGGCGTTCTTCTCGGTGAGTGGGAACAAAACAATAGTGGTAAGGGCCCCCGGGGATTATATAACAGGGATGATAGATATGGCAGGAGGAGTGTATGTTCCGGCAGATACGGGCCTTTCGGAAGAAGGCATGGGTACCGTCAATATGCAGCCAGAGGATTTTTTCGTATCGGCAAAGGATGCCGATATCATCATTTATAATTCGACCATAGAAGGCTCCATTACATCTGTAGATGACCTTATAAGCAAAAATCAGCTTTTTTCGGAATTTCGCGCTGTAAAAGAAGGTAATGTGTACTGCCTTGATCCGGGGTTTTTCCAGAAAACGACCGAAATGCCGGAGTTTGTGACAGAACTGTCCGGTATTATAGACGGCACCGGAAATGGCGGGAACATTTTCAGAAAACTATGAGTAAAAGATCAGCGATCGTGTTTGCGGCACTGTATGTTTTATTGGCAGCTGCGACACTGGTTAACATAATATCAGGAACTGTTGCAACACCCATAGGTGATGTGATAGCGATTCTGTCGGGCAGAGCGGCAGATCCTGTCGCGTCATCGGTGGTACTGTCCATCAGGCTTCCGAGGGTTGCTGCGGCCGTTATACTTGGTGGCGCTCTGGCACTTTCCGGATACATGCTTCAGACATTTTTTGATAATCCGATAGTCGGGCCTTTTGTTCTGGGGATCTCGTCCGGGGCAAAGCTTACAGTAGCGCTCGCCCTGATATTTTATATCTCAAGAGGCGGAAAGCCGGGATCACTGTTCCTGGTTTGCGCCGCTTTTTTAGGGGCGCTGGCAGCCATGGGATTTGTCCTTTTGCTGTCGCTTCGCGTACGCAGTACAGGAATACTCGTTGTATGCGGGATAATGACAGGTTATATATGCTCGGCCGTAACTGACCTCGTTGTGACTTTCGCGGATGACGCGAACATCGCCAATCTGCATAACTGGTCGATGGGCAGCTTTTCCGGAACAAACTCATCCGATATTGGAATAATGGGTGTTATTGTTGGGTTATGCGTTGCCGGGGCCGTCTTTTTGATAAAACCGATCGGGGCATTCAGGCTCGGAGAGGACTATGCAAGATCGGGAGGGGTTAACATAACATTACTCAGAACCCTGCTGATCCTGATCTCAAGTCTGCTTGCCGCCACGGTCACGGCATTTGCGGGACCGATATCTTTTGTAGGGATCGCTGTACCGCATCTGCTAAAAGGGCTTGTTAAGACAAGTTCCCCGGCGGTGATGATCCCGGGATGCCTGCTCCTTGGGGCGCTTGTGACCCTATGTTGTGACGGCATCGCAAGGACGATCTTCGCGCCGACGGAAGTATCGGTAAGCTCGGTTACGGCGCTCTTTCTCGTGCCGGTGGTGATAGCCGTCATGATAAAGCGCAGAAAGGGCGGTCAGGGCAGGATATGAGTCTTGAGGTAAAAGATCTTACGATCGGCTATGACAGCGATCTTGTAAAGGATATATCGTTCGCGGTACAGCCCGGGCAGATCGTGACCGTGATAGGTCCGAACGGGAGCGGAAAATCAACGCTTCTTCGGACGCTTACCGGAGTGCTTGCACCGCGTGGAGGCGTAGTCTGCCTGGATGGGACCGACAGGGAGTCGATGCCGTATAAAGAGATTGCACGGAAGCTGTCCATGGTCGCGACAAACAAGGTAAGTCCGGAACTGATGACGTGCCTCGAGGTCATAGAGAGCGGAAGATACGCGTATACAGGAATGTTCGGAAGGCTGTCCGATACGGACCGGAAAGTGGTAGATGAGGCCATAGCGGCAACTGATACGGCACAGATAGTCCTCAGGCCGTTTACGAACATCAGCGACGGGCAGAGGCAGCGGGTATTGCTTGCACGCGCGATCGCGCAGGAGCCGGGGATACTTATCCTCGACGAGCCGACGTCGTATCTGGATATACGCTATAGGATGGATATCCTGATGCGCATCAGGCAGCTTGCCAGGGAAAGAGATATCGGCATCCTTATGTCGGTTCATGAGCCGGAGATCGCGATGAACCTCTCCGATACGGTAATAGCCATGTCCGACGGCGCTATACAGCGTATAGGAGCGCCTGGCGAAGTCTTTGAAGAAGAGTTCATAAGGCAGCTCTATAAGCTCGGAGACTCTGACATATCGCTCCTGTCCGTAAAACCGTGGATGGATGCTGACTCCCCCAAATGCTCGCCCGGAGTCATAATGATAGCCGGCACGATGTCAAATGTCGGAAAGAGCGTTATCACAGCAGGTCTCTGCCGCGTGCTGACCCGCAGGGGATATAAGGTATCGCCTTTTAAGTCCCAGAATATGGCGAACAATTCATATGTGACCAATGAGGGCCTTGAGATGGGACGGGCGCAGGTCGTCCAGGCCGAGTGCTGCAAAACAGAGCCGAAGGCGTATATGAACCCCATATTGCTTAAGCCCGTAAGCGACAGGGGCTCACAGGTTATAGTAAACGGTAAGCCTGTGGGCAATATGGATGCAAAGGAGTACTTCGAGTATAAAAAAGAGCTGATTCCTGTCATAATGGACGCTTTTGATAAGGCCCGTTCGCAGTCGGATGCAGTGGTCATCGAGGGCGCGGGCTCGGTCGCCGAGATAAACCTTCGCGAGAACGACATAGTCAACATGGGACTGGCTGATATGACAAAGGCACCGGTGATACTTGTCGGCGATATCGACAGGGGAGGCGTGTTCGCACAGCTTATAGGGACTCTCGATCTTTTGGAGCCGCTTGAGAGAGCACGCATAAAGGGGCTTATAATCAACAAGTTCAGGGGTGATGTGGCACTTCTTGAGCCGGGCCTTGGGATGCTCGAGGACAAGGCAAAGGTTCCGGTACTTGGCGTCGTTCCGTATACGGATATCGACATTGATGATGAGGATTCACTGTCGCCTCGTCTGGCAAAGCAATCCTTTGGGGCCGGCGCTGCAGAGTCCTCTTCGTGCCTTGATATAGCGATCGTCAGGCTTCCTCACATAGCAAACTTTACCGACTTTGATATACTGGGCCGTACAAAGGGCGTAACCGTAAGATATACCGATGATCCCGCTGATCTTGCCGGCTGTGATGCCGTGTTGCTCCCGGGCACCAAGAACACGGTCGGTGACATGAAATGGCTCGAGAGATCAGGAATGGGAGCTTATCTAAAATCATATGCCAAGTCCGGCGGCATAGTGCTCGGGATCTGCGGAGGCTACCAGATGCTGGGAAACCGCATATCTGATCCGGAAGGCTCTG
The DNA here is from genome assembly GCA_017432845.1 of Lachnospiraceae bacterium. GTDB lineage: Bacteria > Bacillota > Clostridia > Lachnospirales > Lachnospiraceae > UBA2868. The sequence goes on from JAFRIL010000073.1 coordinate 3,283, forward strand.
AAGAGGCGGGATCTGTTCCCGGACTGGGACTTCTTGACATATCGACCGTTATCTTAGGAGAAAAGGCCAGAAAACAGTTCGAGGGAGTCTTTACGGCTCCGACGGGAGCGCTGTCTGAGCTTAGTGGGGTACGGATTACCGGGTACGAGATACATACGGGAGAGACGGTATGTGATTCAGAACTTTCCGGGTTTACATCGGGAGGCAGCGGGTACTGCGCCGGCAATGTTTACGGGACTTATGTGCATGGGATCTTTGACGAAAAAAGCGTGGCCTTGGGATTTTTACGTGCTGTTGCATATAATGCACATAAGGATGTTGACCTTGGGGATATTTCGGGAAGAAAAGAGTATATTGAGAAGCAGTATGAGCACCTGGCCGATGTTCTGGAAGAAAACCTTGATATCGACAGGATCTTAGCGATAATGCAGTTTGATACAAAACAGGCATAGGATGAGCAGTTATGATAATATATACAAAAGCATAAAAGATCGCTTTGACAGTCTGGCAAAGCCTATCGACGGGCTTGGAGCTTTTGAGGACATCGTATGCAGCATAGGTGCCATAACGGGTACGACCTTGCCGGATATATCAAAAAAGGCGCTCGTTATCATGTGTGCCGATAACGGTGTGACGGCTGAAGGTGTTACGCAGACGGACAGATCGGTTACCGCAAAGGTCGCACATCTTATGGCAGAAGGGAAGAGCTGCGCCTGTCTTATGGCAAAGGACGCCGGGATAACGGTGATCCCGGTGGATATCGGGATCGACTGCGAAGGGACTATTCCAGGTCTTACAGATAAAAAGGTCATGCACGGGACCGGTAATATCGCCATGGAGCCTGCCATGACGAAGGATCAGTGCCTCATGGCGATATCAGCCGGAGCAGATATCGCAAAAGAGTGCAAAGATAAAGGGTATTCCATCATTGCTACAGGTGAGATGGGTATCGGAAATACGACAACTTCAACGGCGCTTTTTTGTGCGCTTACCGGGACGGACCCCGAAGAGGTTGCCGGAAGAGGCGCGGGTCTGTCCGATGAAGGGCTTGCCACCAAGATAAGGGTCATAAAAAAAGCGCTGAGCCTTCACGGATACGATAGCGATGATGATATCACGAAAAGCCCCGATGAAGTCCTTATGGCATTGTGCCGTGTAGGAGGTCTTGATATTGCGGGACTTACCGGGCTGTACAAGGGGTGTCATGACTGTCATATACCGGTTGTGATCGACGGGGCGATAAGTGCCGTTGCCGCACTTGCTGCCGCTCTTATATATCCTTCGTGCCAAGAAGCCATGATAGCATCCCATTCGGGGCGTGAGAAGATAACGGGACATGTACTTGAAATATTAAAGATCACACCTGTTATCAAAGCTGATCTTTCACTTGGAGAAGGAACCGGCGCAATACTGCTGATGCCGCTGCTGGACATGGTTTTTCGTGTATACAATGGTCTTCCCCTGTTCGATGAGACGGACATTTTGAAGTATGAAAGGTTCGACAAATGATAACAGTTGTTATCGGAGGTTCAAATAGCGGGAAGTCACGCCTTGCAGAAGATCTTGCGGTCCGATCGGGTTGCAGATACAGGTATTATATCGCCACTATGGTCGTGATGGATGACGAGGGAGAAAAAAGGGTCGCAAAGCACCGCATCCAACGCAAAGGAAAGGGGTTTGTAACCCTGGAGATCCCGGAAGATGTGGAGAGGGCGGCAGATTCAATAAAAAACCCTCAGGATACTGTCGCAGTGCTTGAGTGTGTAACAAACCTTGTCGGCAATATAATGTTTGCAGGAGTGGATGGATCGCCCCAAAGTGCCGTAAATACCGCGGAGCTTGCGGAAATAGTTGCAGGTAAGGTAGTATCTCTTGCCGGGAATGTATCACATCTTATCGTTGTTTCGGGGCAGTATATGCCCTCGGACGATGACGACGAGGAGACAGCCGCGTATAAATCGGCGCTTGATAAGGTAAATATCAGGTTAAGACAGTTGGCTGATAAGGTTTATGATATGAAGGATACGGATATTAGGGATAAAAAGGAGACCGCCATATGAAAACAATAAGAAAGCTTCTGGCAGCATTTTCGCTTTATTCGAAAATCCCGGTGCCGCGATTTTCGCCCACAAAAGAGGATATGGAAGGGTGCGTGGTGTTCCTGCCGCTTATCGGCGCGATCATTGCGGTGCTCATGTTCGCTCTGATGCGGCTTCTGTCGTATTTTCCGGTCCTGATACCCGCAAAGGCCTCTCTAGCGCTCCTGGTGCCGCTCGTTGTTACCGGAGGGTTTCATCTCGACGGATTTATGGACGTTTGCGACGCAATATCTTCATATAAGAGTAAAGAGGAGAAGCTTGCGATACTAAAAGACCCTCATATAGGCTCTTTTGCCGTGATAAGGCTTGTCATAGCCGGACTGTTTGCATTTGCGGGCCTTCTTCTCATATTGAACATCGAAACAAAAAAGGGTACTCCGCTGTTTGTGCTCGTATGCGGGATATTTATCGTATCGCGTGCCATGGGAGCGATCACATCCCTTGTCATGAAGAAGGCAAAGGAAGACGGAATGCTCGTAAATGAGACGACGGATTCCGGAAGCGGGTCGATAATAGCATTATTCGTTATGCTTACGGCTACTCTTTCGTTCATGGCGTATATCGATGCGATGAACACGGCTGTAATAATGCTTTCGTTTCTGATTTATACGTTTATTTACAAAAGGATCGTTACAAAGAATTTCGGCGGAGTCACGGGTGATACCGCCGGATACTACATTACAGTAAGTACGGTATTTGCGATATTTACACTCGGAGTAGCTGTACTTGCCGAGAATTGGTTTACATAACAATGAGAATATCACGTAAAACAATATACCTGATCCGCCACGGAAGGACAGGGTTCAATGCTTTGGGAAAATACATGGGTTGCGGCATTGATGAGGATCTTTCGCCCGAGGGGATCAGTCAGATCGAGGAAAAAAGGGAAGGGATAAGAAGAGTTACTTCCGGCTCCGTCGTCTTTACCGGGCCGCTCCTTCGGGCCAGGAATACTGCAGGTCTCATATACTATGATACCGATGTTACGGTTGAGGATACCCTTACGGAGATCGATTTCGGGGATTTTGAGGGCAGATCTGCGGCGGAGTTATCCGGTGATCCGCGGTATCAGCAGTGGATAGACTCGGACGGAACCCTTACATTTCCGAACGGTGAGAGCATAGATGACTTTCGCGAAAGGACCATGACTAGTTTACATAACATACTGGACAGGGCTGGCGATGCCGAAAAGATAGCGATAGTATGCCACGGCGGTTGCATTATGGCCGTTATGAGCGGTCTGTGTGGCGGAAATTATCACGATTACCTGATCCCGAACCTTGACGGATATGCTCTTTATGTGACGGTGGAAGATGAAAGAATATCTGATATTACATATGATCGCATTACTGACGGGAGTATTGCTGGATCTTCTGATCGGTGATCCGCAAGCCCTTCCTCATCCGGTACGCCTTATCGGAAGGCTTGTCTCGTATCTGGAAAAGCTGCTGTACCGCGAAGGTGCAAGAGAGGGAAACATCGTCAGGGGGGCCCTTTTGTTTGTAATAACGGTTTTGGCAACGTTACTGGTGTCATTTACCATACTCTGCGGTGCGTTTGCCGCCGGGAAGATCGCTTTCGTGGCTGTTGAGGCCGTAATGACATTCTATGTACTGGCTGCAAAGAGCCTTAAAGATGAGGCGTTTAAGGTCTATGACGCTCTTGTGTCGCAGGATATCGAAGGTGCCAGATATTGCCTGTCCATGATCGTGGGAAGGGATACCGGATCCCTTGATGAAGCAGCAATCATAAGGGCAGCGGTAGAGACCGTTGCAGAAAATGCATCGGATGGAGTCATAGCACCGCTCCTTTATACCGCGATAGGAGGCCCCGTCCTCGGAATGTGCTACAAGGCGGTAAACACCATGGACTCAATGATCGGTTACCGGAATGACAGATATGAATACTTCGGAAAATGTGCCGCAAGGGCCGATGATGTGGCAAATTATGTCCCGTCAAGGCTTGCGGCAGCATTTATGATCGCAGGAGCGTATTTTTTTGCGGCGATTGGTAAGGATTACAATGCTAAGGCCGCTTTTCTTATCTGGAGAAGGGACAGGATGAGCCAGAAAAGCCCCAATGCATGCCAGACGGAGAGTGTGACGGCAGGAGCACTGCAGATCCGCCTTCTCGGAGATGCATATTATGGCGGTAGGATCGTAAAGAAGCCGTTTATAGGCGATGATATACGAGCTCCCAAGCCTTACGACATAAAAAGAGCTGCATCATTAATGTTTGTTACGGAGGCATTATGCACGGCGGTAATATATCTTCCGGCATTGATATTGATTTTTCGGTAAGCCTTAACCCGTATACCGATCCTGCGGTCGAATCCGCGATAGAGGAGGCAGCCGGTTTGGGACTAAAGCATGCCCGAAGCTATCCGGATATCGATCAGACAAAAGTAAGGGCTGCTATTGCCGGGTCTGTAGGGATCAATCCGGACTGCGTGATCGCTGCAAACGGCTCATCCGAGCTTATCATGGCGGCGGTCCGTGCGTTTATGCCCAAATCAGCCCTTCTTTGCAGGCCGTGCTTTGGCGGATATGAACACGCATTAAAGAGTGTCGGGGGCTGTAAGATCCGGGATCATTACACAAAAGAAGAGGACGGATATGCTCTGACAAAAGATGTTCTGGCGCATATGACGGAAGATATCGACCTCATGTTTTTGTGCGATCCGGCCAATCCGTCCGGACAAAATATCGACGAAGGACTTCTTGAGAGCATTTTAAAAAGGGCTGATGAACTAAATATAAAGGTCATCCTTGATGAAAGTTTCCTGATGCTCTCGGATAAGTATCAAAAATACACGGATGAGAAAACGGCCCAAAAGTATACCGATTTCAAAAATCTAATTGTGATCAGATCTTACACAAAGTGTTTTGCCCTTCCGGGGATCAGGATGGGGTATGCTCTAAGCTGCCTTGAGAACATAAAAATCCTTCGTCAAAACCTTCCGGAATGGAATCTGTCATCGATAGGAAATGCACTTATGAGCAGATTATCAAACAGGCCGATGATCGTCGGATTCCTTGATAAATCGCACGATCTCATCACTTCGGAGAGAAAGTATCTGTCAGGTGAACTGGCCTCGATCGGATTTAAGGTTTTTGACAGCGATTCGAATTTTATAATGTTTAAGGCAGTCGGCAAGCTGTGTCAAATAAACATATATGAGAAGATGATCGAGCGAGGGATCCTGATCAGAAAATGTGATGATTTTGACGGACTGAGTAAATATTTCTACAGGATATCGGTCTGTGGTCATAACGATAACAAACTACTCATAAGTGCATTAAGGAGCATTTTGTGAAGCCGGAATATATCGAACCGTCTATGATCGAAAAGAAAAGTTTTGAGATCATTGAAGAACAATTAAAGAAAACGGACGTTATCATAAACGGTGATAGGCCGGTGTGTGAAGAAAACGATCCGGATATCTTAAGTGTCATAAAAAGATGCATACATACAACGGCTGATCTTGACTATGCAAGGACCATGTGCTTTTCGGAAGATGCCGTGGAAAGATTTCGCTTGCTGATAAAAGAGGGGGCAACGGTTGTATGTGATACAAACATGGCTCTTTCGGGGATAAATAAGACTATCCTGGAGCGTTACGGATGCCCTGTTTTCTGTTTTATGGCAGATCCTGAGGTCGCAAGGCAGGCTAAGGAGCGAAAAGTAACGCGTGCTCAGGTGTCCATGGAGTTTGCCATGTCCCTTCCGGGACCTGTGATCTTTGTAGTAGGAAATGCCCCTACAGCTCTCATGACATTGAAAGAGCATTATGATTCGGGCGATTATACGCCCGCTTTTGTGATCGGAGTTCCGGTCGGATTTGTAAATGTGGTTGCCGCCAAAGAGCTGATAGTGGGATCATCTGTTCCCTATATCGTAAACAGCGGGCAAAAAGGCGGAAGCAATGTTGCTGCAGCCATAGTCAACGCATGCCTTTACGGTATGAGGGAAGAAGGCAGAGCCGCAACGTTCGGATTTACTACCGGAACATGCGCTGCCGCAGCGGCAAAAGCCGCCACATTTATGCTTCTATCCCAAAAGATGAGGGATCATATAGGTGTTGATACTCCTTCGGGGATACGGTACGATACGCCGCTGGAAGATGTTATGTTAACCTCGGAATACGCATCGTGTGCCGTAAGAAAGCCCGAAAGCGATGACCCTGACATTACTGCCGGGATACGGATATATGCAAAGTCAGAGCTTGTCTGCGACGGCAAAGGGAATGTGATCATTGAGGGCGGAAAGGGTATAGGGAAGCTCACAAGGCCGGGCCTTGACCGGCCGATAGGTGACTGGGCGATCAATTCCGTGCCGCGGAAAATGATCACACGGGAAGTTATGTCAACCGCAGAAGAATACGAATACTCCGGATCCGTAAGGATAGTGATATCGGCGCCGGAAGGGGAGGAGATCGCGAAGAAGACATTTAATCCGAGATTCGGGATAGAGGGCGGTATCTCCATAATCGGAACGAGCGGACTGGTTGAACCGATGAGTACCAAGGCTTTGGTTGATACGATAAGGGCTGAGCTTGCGCAAAAAAGAGCCCTCAAAGATACAATTGCGGTCATTACGCCCGGAAACTACGGGGCTGATTTTATGAGTGAGCATTTCTCATATGACCTTAACAGGGCAGTAAAATGCTCAAATTATCCGGGTGAGACGATCGACATCGCAAAAGATCTCGGATTTGAGGCACTTCTCCTGGTCGGACACGCCGGAAAGCTTGTAAAACTGGCCGGAGGGATCATGAACACGCATTCTGCCATGGCTGATTGCAGGATGGAGCTTATGGCAGCCTCTGCCGTAAGAGCCGGAGCAGATCATGATACGGCTATGGCGATACTTGACAGCGTATCGACCGAGGAGGCATACGGATACATGAAATCTGCCGGTATCGCTGACAGATGTTTTGAACTGATCATGGAAAAGATCGCATATAACCTTCAAAAAAGAGCCCAGGGCATGAGAACCGAATGCATGGTCTATTCCACCGTATATGGCCTTATAGGGGCTACAAAAGGAGCTTATGAGTTGATGGAGGCGGCAAAATGATAAGTTTTGTGGGTGCGGGATGCGGTGCAGCGGATCTGATAACTGTACGCGGCATGAGACTGATAGAACAGGCTGATGTGATCATATATGCCGGAAGCCTTGTAAATCCGAAACTCCTGGAATATGCAAAAAAGGATCCCGAGATATACAACAGTGCCACTATGACACTTGAAGAAGTAATGGAAGTTATGTTAACCGCCGACGCGGAGAAAAAGCGTGTGGTAAGACTTCACACAGGTGATCAGAGCCTTTACGGAGCGGTAAGGGAGCAGATGGATATTTTGGATGAGGAGGGAAGGGATTATGAGTCCTGCCCGGGGGTCAGCGCATGCTTTGGGGCGGCAGCATCACTTAACATAGAGTATACGCTACCTGACGTATCCCAGACGCTTATCATAACCCGTATGGAAGGTGTAACACCGGTTCCCGAAAAGGAGAGTATAGAATCGCTTGCTGCCCATAATGCCTCCATGGCCATATATCTGTCGTCGGGAATGCTTGGGGAACTGTCACGGCGTCTTATTGCCGGAGGATTAAAAAATAACACCCCCGCAGCGATTGTATACAAAGCCACATGGCCCGAAGAAAGGGCATTTATCTGTACCGTCGGAACTTTGGAGACAACAGGAAGAGAAAACGATATCACCAAAACCGCCATTGTTCTTGTCGGAGATATAATAACACATGTATCTTATAATAGGTCAAAGCTGTACGACCCGCGATTTTCAACGGGTTTCAGAGATGCCGAGTGATTATAAGATTAAATAACATCAATGAATAACATAATAAAATAGCATACGATATCTAAAATGAGAAAGAAGATCATATGCTTCTCCGAGAGAGGAAGATGCATAGCCGAAAAACTGAACAGAGAATATGAGGCACATGGGATGGAGCCTGCCGAGTGCGCACCGGAAGGTTATTCGGCCGATGATTTTGTAAGAGAAGGGTTTAAAGCAAGAAGTGCCCTCATATTTGTCGGAGCGGTCGGCATCGCGGTACGTCTCATCAGTCCTTATATCAAGGATAAACTTTCCGACAGCCCGGTCATTGTCATAGACGATGCCGGAACATTCGTGATCCCTGTCCTGTCGGGTCATGCCGGCGGAGCCAATAAGATCGCGGCAACTGTTGCCGGGCTTATCGGAGCTGTTCCTGTGATAACGACTTCTACCGATGTAAATACGGCCTTTTCGGCAGATGTCTTTGCAAAGGAAAATGCCCTTGGTATAGCGGATCGAGCCGGGATAAAGAAGGTTTCTGCCAAGGCGATCGAAGGGAAACGTATCACTTTATCGATAAAGGATTACCCGCCTGATGAACCGGTTGACATAATTATTGCGGATGAGACCGACAGGGAATATGATCTGCTGCTCAAACCAAAAATGTACACGCTTGGGGTGGGGCTCAGAAAGGGCAAGGATGAGGGCGAACTGTCGGCGTTCCTGCTTGATGTACTGGGGCGCGCTGAGATCACCATAGACGACATCTATGCTGTCTCGACGATAGATATCAAGGAAGATGAGCCGGCTGTTAAGGCGTTTTGCGATAAGTACGCTATTCCTCTGATCACATTTGAAGCATCGGTCCTTAAAAGGGCAAAGGGTGATTTTACCGCATCTTCATTCGTCGAAGATACGGTCGGTGTGGATAATGTGTGCGAGCGATCCGCGGTCCTTGCAGCAGGTGCGCGCGGACATCTGGTATTAAGAAAAACAAGCAGGGACGGAATGACGGCTGCCATTGCGTCTAGACAGGCATAGATCATGAAATGGCAGGATATGGAAGATGGATATGGAAGATAGATCACATTCAGGGAAGATATATGTTATCGGAATAGGGCCGGGAGACGGGCTTATGATGACCGGGCAGGCTGTTGAGGCACTTCGTTCGTGTGATGTTGTTGCCGGCTATAAAGTCTACATCGATCTTATAAGGGATGTTATTGCGGGCAAAGAGGTTATCGAAAGCGGGATGCGGCAGGAGATAGACCGATGCGAAAAGAGCCTTAAGCTTGCAAAAGACGGAAAAATCGTCGCGCTTGTATGCAGTGGAGATGCCGGTGTATACGGGATGGCGTCACCGATGCTTGAGATCGCCGAAAGAGAGGGCTTTTCTGATGTCGAGATAATACCCGGAGTGACTGCGGCACTTTCGGGAGCTGCAATGCTTGGTGCACCCATAGGGCATGATTTTTGCGTAATAAGCTTAAGTGACCTTCTGACACCATGGGACCTTATAAAGAAGCGGATAAGACTTGCCTGTGAGGCAGATCTTTGCATTGTTTTATATAATCCGGCAAGCCGGAACAGGAGTGAGTATCTTAAGAAAGCGTGCGAAGTTATGTTAACTATACTTCCGGCCGCCCGTCCTTGCGGATATGCAAAAAACATCGGTCGAAGCATGAGTAAGACAGGCGTTTGCGCTCTGTCAGAACTTGGCGATATAGATGCGGATATGACAACTACCGTATTTGTTGGCAATTCCCGGACATATATATCGGGATGCCGGCTTATCACACCAAGGGGATACACGATAAAATGAGAGTAGTGATCTTCGGTGGAACAACGGAAGGAAGACGTCTGTCCGAGATGCTCTCGCAGACGGGCACGACACACCATCTGTGTGTTGCAACCGTTTACGGCGCCGATCTTATGGATGATAACCCCCCTTTTATGACGCTTCATACAGGGCGTATGGACAGGGCCGAAATGAAGAGGTTCTTTGAAGAATGCTGTCTTGGCGATGGAGATATCGTCGTAGATGCGACGCATCCATATGCAACCGAAGTCAGTAAGAACATCGCTGCGGCCCTCCCGCAAGGCTGTACAATGGTGGTGGTACAAAGGGAAGGGTGCGTGGACTGCGAGGTTG
>JAFRIL010000074.1 GCA_017432845.1 Lachnospiraceae bacterium
CCGACGAGTGCCTGTCCTGCGGCTCCTGCGCAGCACAGTGTCCTGCCGAGGCGATCGACATGGGCGATCTGCACTATGAGATCGACGCCAGCAAGTGCCTGGAGTGCGGCTCCTGCGCCGCTCAGTGCCCTGCCGAGGCCATCGACATGGTTCGTACCTTATTTCCTTGCCGAACGGATTGAGCGAGATGCTTGACAGTTTGAAGCACTGAATCCCTATGGGTATCCCGATAACGGTAACACACCAGAGCAGTCCGGTGATGATCCATCCAAGGGCGCTTAAAAGGCCGCCGAATATGATCCACAATATATTTCCCAGAATTCTCATTGCCAATAACCTCCGATATGGTACATCTTCACTTCTGATGTGATGATATACTGAATAATAGAAAATCACAAGGAAAGCTTTATTCGAAAAGGATAGTACCGATTGGATATTATCAGAAAGATCCCGACAACCGTTTTATATCCGGACATGCACGAAGTGCCAAAAGAGACTGAGGTCGTCTCGGAACACATACTTGACATACTTGTCAATGAGAGGCCTGTCTACAGACTTGTGTGCAGTAAAAATCATTTGAAAGAGCTTGTTGTCGGAAGGCTTAAGACCGACGGTCTTATAGAGAGCACGGATGATATTGACAGGATCTTTTTTTGTAAATATGAAAATGAGGCGAGCGTTTTTCTAAACAGGGATATTTCCTGGCAGGAGAATGCGGTAAATCCGGAGCTGTCCTGCTGTACCGGGAACCGGGTATTGTCCGCGGCAATAAAAAGCGGATTAAAAAAACTGCCCAAGCACGAGTGGCGCCGGGAGTGGGTGTTCGAACTTGCAGGAGAGTTTGCAAAAGGTACGGACCTTCACGACAGGACTTGCGGAACCCACGCCTGCATACTTGCCGTGGAAGGAAAAGCACTGTTTACCGGCGAAGATATCGGCAGGCATAACGCCGTTGACAAAGCGGTTGGATATGCGATGCAAAACGGGATAGAACTTGGCAAGTGCATGCTCTTTACGTCCGGCCGTGTGCCGACGGATATGGTTGAAAAAGTCATAGCAGCAGGCGTCCCTGTCCTTGTATCCAAAGCCGTGCCGACAGCCGAGTCGGCGGAAATGGCCGCCAGGTACGGTCTTACTCTTATCTGCCGGGCAAGGCCTGACAGCTGCGAAATATTGAGACAGGGGGACGGTTCTTGAGTCTCAATTTTCTGAGACGGAGTGAGACAGAGGGACGGTTCTATAGTCTCAGTTATCCAGTCTCAAATGTTCAAGCATAATAATTGAGACTTAAGAACCGTCCCTCTGTCTCAATAGTCTCAAGTATAGAGGTGTCAGATGTTTGGGAAGAAAACCGAGCAAAAATCATATGACCCGGCTGTGAAGGAGCCCATGATCAGGGCAAGCATCTGCAACAATGAGCAGGTGGCCGGCTTCAAGAATCTTCAGACAGGAGCGTTTGAGGAGATCATGCTGATAAGGAATGAGTCGGACCTTGACAGCTTCAGGAAACAGTACGGGCTTACCGGAAAGATTACTAAGTTTTATTAGGAAGGTGCATATTACATGGATAATGAGGGTTATGCGATAAATGCGGAACCTCTTGCCGATCCGAACTACCGGCCGGAAGATACGTCCACGGAGCCGGAAAAAAAGCCGGACAAGGGTGTATACAGCCGGATAGAAGATATCCCTTCGGGTGTGGCAAAAGACATCATCACAGAAGGCTGCATCGTACTCGAAGGCGGAGGATGGCGCGGCCTGTATACTCTGGGCGTGCTTGATGCCTTAATGGTAAATGATATAAACATACGTAACGCTGTCGGCATCTCGGCAGGAGCTCTCTCGGCCCTTGGCTACATAGCCGGCCAGATCGGATGGGGAGCACGTATAGATCTTCGCTACAGGCATGACAGTGATTACGTAGGTGTTGGAGCGATGCGCCGGGACCATGGTGTTACGGGATTTTCGCACCTGTTTTCAGACCTGATAGATAAAGAGCCGATCAACAAACACCGCCTCGCTGATCCTTCAAGGCGGCTGGCCGTCGGGGTCACGAACATGATCACGGGCCGGACCGAATACATGGAAAAGGGCAGATGTAATCTTTCGGCGGCTGTACGGGCATCTGCGACTGTTCCCTACGTGTCGCGCCCTGTTGTGATCAATGGCATTCCGTACCTTGACGGAGGGTGCTCCACGAAAATCCCTTACCCATGGGCTGTTTCCGAGGGGTTTGATAAGATCGTCGTAGTCAAGACGCGTGAATGGGAATACAGGAGAAAAGAGGACGAGAGGCATCTCGTCAACAGGATGTACAAAAAGTATCCGGAGTTTGTCGAAGCCATGAATGCCGCAAACCGTGATTTTAACCGGATGACTGATGAACTGCGGGATCTTCATGAGCAAAAGAAGGTATTTACGATCGCTCCTTCCGAGCCCGTGAAAGTATCGAGGTTTGAAAGCAACGTTGAAAAGCTCGGGGCGCTCTACTGGCTGGGATATCATGATGCCGAGGCCGGGCTTTCCGATATCAGGAACTATCTTGCAAAATGATTGAGACAGAGGGACGGTTCCTTAGTCTCAAAAAACTGAGACAGAACCAACATTGAGTTCTCCCCTTCCGGAGCGAACTCAACGTCGCCGTGTCACGCCCGCTTCGCGGACCTGACATGAGACAGAGGGACGGTTCCTCAGTCTCAAAAAAAGGAGGATTACAAATGGAGAGCTTTACTTTCTATTCACCGACGTATTTCGTGTTCGGAAAGGAGTCGGAGGGCCAGACAGGAAGCATGGTCAGTCGCTTTGGCGGAAGCCGCGTGCTCATTCACTACGGTGGCGGAAGCGTTGTAAGGTCCGGCCTGCTTGACAGGGTGAAGGCATCGCTTAAGGCTGAGGGCATCGGTTTTGTCGAGCTTGGCGGCGTAAAGCCGAACCCGCGCAGCGGCCTTGTCTACGAGGGTATTGAGCTTTGCAAAAAGGAAAACGTTGATTTCATCCTTGCGGTCGGCGGCGGGAGCACGATCGACTCGTCCAAGGCGATCGCGGCCGGAGTGCTTTACGACGGTGATTTTTGGGACTATTACTGTGGGAAGGTCATCGAAAAGGCGCTGCCGATAGGCACGATCCTAACCATCGCCGCGGCGGGAAGCGAGGGAAGTCCCGACTCGGTCATAACGAGAGAAGATGACATGATGAAGCGCGGCGCATCCGGTGATGCGATTCGCCCCAAGTTCAGCATCCTCAATCCCGCGCTCACGCAGACGCTGCCCGCATTCCAGTCGGCATGCGGCATCACAGACATCATGGCGCATCTGTATGAGAGGTATCTCACCAATTCCACCGAGGTCGAGGTTACGGACAGGCTGATCGAGGCGCTGCTTCTTACTATGAAGCACGAAGGCCCGAGAGTCATTGAGGATCCGAACAACTATGATGCAAGGGCAAACATAATGTGGGCCGGAATGATGGCGCACAACAATTCGTGCGGCGTCGGGAGAAGCCAGGACTGGAACAGCCATAACATAGAGCATGAGCTGTCCGCGCTATACGACGTGGCGCACGGCGCGGGCCTTGCCGTTACCATGCCCGCGGTTTTCAGATATGTCATGAACCACAACGTTATGCGTTTTGCCCAGGTGGCCGTAAGAGTATGGGGTTGCAGTATGGACTTTGAGCATCCCGAGGTCACGGCACTTGAAGGCATCCGCCGGCTGGCTGATTTTCTTGCCTCGATCGGGATGCCGAAAAACTTCGAGGAACTCGGCGCCAAAGAGGCGGATATCCCGCAGCTCGTTGAGAATCTTTGCTGCGGAAACGGCCGTGAGGGGAAAATCACGGGATTTGTCACTCTCGACAAGGACGACTGCACGAAGATATATCAGATGATGATCTGATCCGGTGTGATTTTTACTGACAACCTTGCGACATTTGACAGTGCCGCAAGGTTTACTGTTGACATTAAGCATTGCGCGCAATATAATATGACAAAAGGTAAAATCATATGCAAAGGAATGAATTTTATGAATAAGGAATTCGACATCCAGGAATACATGACAAAAGGCGTGGAGCGCGTTGTCACCGATGCCGTGAGGGCGACGCTCAAAAACCCGAAGGAGAGCGCGTTCATGCTCGGATTCGCGAAGGCCAGTTCGAGGGCTTCCGCAAAACGTAAAAAGGCCGAACAACTCGGGGAGCACATACCGCCTTTTCTGATCGCTAGCATCACAAGCAAGTGCAACCTTCACTGCGCGGGGTGCTATTCGAGGTGCAACCATGCGACCGTCGATTCGGAGCCGGTCCGTCAGTTATCGGATGAAGAGTGGTTTAAGGTGTTCGACGAGGCGGATGATCTTGGGATAAGCTTCATACTGCTTGCCGGCGGCGAGCCGATGATCCGGCGTGGAGTTATGGAAGAAGCCGGAAGAAAGAAGAACATTCTGTTTCCGGTCTTTACGAACGGAACGTTTATGGATGAGGCGTACTTTGACCTGCTTGACCGTTGCCGGAATCTCGTTCCCATCATGAGCATAGAAGGAAGCAGGGAGATCACTGACGCCAGAAGGGGCGAGGGCATTTATGACCGCCTTATCAGTAACATGGATGAGCTGGAGCGGCGCGGACTGATCTTTGGCGCGTCGGTCACGGTCACGAGCGAAAATGTCAGGGAAGTTGTCTCGGATGAGTTTCTCGGCGAGCTGTCGAAGCGGGGCAGCAGGGCGGTCATTTTTGTTGAGTTCGTGCCGGTGACCGATGACAGCCGGGATCTTGCACCCAAAGAGGCTGACCGGCAGTTTCTGGCTGCCGAGATCGCAAGGCTTCGCCGCGAAAATCAGGAGATGGTGTTCATCTCTTTCCCCGGGGATGAGAAGAGCTCGGGTGGATGCGTGGCAGCAGGCCGTGGATTTTTCCATATCAACTCTCATGGCGGCGCCGAGCCGTGCCCGTTTTCGCCATATTCGGATATCAACATAAGGAATTCTTCGCTTCGCGCGGCCATGCATTCACCGCTGTTTAATGCTCTCAGAAGCGGCGATATCCTGGCGGATGACCACGAAGGCGGATGTGTCCTGTATGAGAAACGCGACCTCGTCGAACAATTATTGAGACAGGGGGACGGTTCCTTTGTCTCAAAAAAATGAGACGGAGGAACCGTCCCTCCGTCTCAATGATAATCCTGATCAGAATGTTGATGTTTTGCAGTCGACGTAGATGACAACGCCGGATATAACAGCTGCTATGGTAACTACGATGAGCCATGCGGTCATGTTGATGTCCGTCTCGAAAGGTGTTTCGGCAAGAGGAACCTCGTTGTCCGTGATCATGACCGATCCGTCGCTTAAAACTGCACTTGCTACGGTAACCGGTGCGCCGGCCGGAGCATTTTTCTTATATGATTTTACGGGAGTAAGTGCTGCTGCTATAAATACTGCAACCAGTATGGCTGTGATCATAAGTCCGTGAGTCATTTTTCTGTTCATTGTCATTTCCTCCGTGTTAATCTCTTTTTTTCTTTACACTTTATTCATCGGATGATGAGTCGGGTTAGTTTATACCCAAAATCACTTTTTATATCTTATGTAACAATGTGACAGCAACCGCCTTTTTCATAAACAGTTGTCGGATTATGAAAAACCGTGATTTTTATGATGAATAATCACAAAAGTGAGGTTATAATATATAGAAAAACAGACCAAAGGTCTTTGAGGAGGACGCTAAATGGCAGAGACAATGAAAGATTATGAAGAAATGCTGGAGGAATCCTACAGCCTTATGGGAGACGGAGTTCATGATACGGACGCGCTCCTGGCGTGGAAAAAGGCCGCGCAGCTCAAGGAATCGCAGGAGAACATCACTGTTACCGTGACCGGCATAGTAAAGGGCGGAGTGGTAGCCGATTTTGACGGCATACGTGCGTTCATCCCGGCATCCAGACTGGCGCTTGAGCGGATCGACGACTGTAATCCGTTCCTTCAAAAGGAGATAGAAGTCAGGGTATTCGAGGCCAACATGGACGAGGATAAGCTGATACTGTCCGCAAGAGAGATATTAAGGGAGAAGCAGGATTCCAACAGAAAAAAGAAGATCTCGGACATCAAGGATGGCCAGATTTTCCACGGAGTGGTTGCGACTATCAAGGATTACGGCGCGTTTATCGACCTCGGCGACGGCCTTTCCGGGCTGGTCCACGTTTCGCAGATATCGCATGAGCGGATCAAGCACCCCGGGGTTGTGCTCAAGGAGGGCCAGGAAGTTGATGTGAAGGTCATCGGTATCAAGGATGGCAAGATCTCGCTTTCGATCAAAGCACTTGTTGAAAATCCCGACGAGCCGGTTGACGAAGAAGATGTCAGTATTCCCGAATCCGAGAATATCGGAACGTCACTCGGAGACCTTTTAAAAGGGATAGATCTTGTGGTATAATCAAATTTACACCCATCGCCAACACGTACTGTGATTGGCAGTTCATAAATCAATGAAAGAAGGTATAAAATATGGGATTGGTGAGGACTAACGAGAAGTGTGTGGGCTGTAACCGCTGTATCAGCGCATGCCCGAGCCGCGGAGCAAACGTTGCGCTCGAGAAGGACAGAGGTAATGTCATCGAGGTCGACCCCAAGAAGTGTATTGCCTGCGGAGCCTGTATCGACGCCTGCGAGCATGATGCGCGTGAATACGAGGATGATGTCGAGAGGTTTTTCGCGGACCTGAAAAAGGGCGAAAAGATATCGGTTCTGATCGCGCCGGCATTCCTGGCAAATTATCCGAACGAATACGAAAAGTACCTCGGAATGCTCAAAAAGCTCGGTGTCAACAGATTCATCAGCATTTCATTCGGTGCCGATATCACGACCTGGGGCTATATCAAATACATCACGGAGAAAAAATATTACGGCAGCATCTCGCAACCGTGTCCCGCGGTTGTCGGCTATATCGAGCGTCACCTGCCCGAACTCCTTCCCAAGCTGATGCCGGTTCAAAGTCCTATGATGTGCGGCGCGATCTATGTTAAGAAGTATATGAAGGTAAACGACAAGCTTGCTTTTATCTCGCCCTGCATCGCCAAGAAGAACGAGATCGATGATCCGAACAACAAGGGCATCGTTTCCTACAATCTCACGTTCTCCCATCTTACCAAATACTTAAGAGAAAATCCCGTCAGCGGGGCTACACCTTATAAGGACGAGATCGAGTATGGCCTTGGATCCATCTATCCCATGCCCGGCGGACTTAAGGAAAATGTATACTGGCTGCTCGGTGAAGATGCGCTCGTACGCCAGATGGAAGGCGAGCATCATATGTACGAATATCTTGAGCGCAACAAAGACAAGATAAAGAGTACCAGGTTCCCCTATCTGTTCATCGATGCGCTCAACTGTACGAACGGATGTCTGTACGGACCCGGCGTTGATGCCAGAAAGACCATGGATGAGAACACGTTCATTGCCATCCAGAGGATCAAGGCAAAGAGCAAGACAGATAGCGGTAAGAATGCATGGAGCAGGAAACTTACTCCCGAAAAGAGGCTCGAGGAGCTCAATAAGCAGTTCGCATCCCTTGATCTTAATGATTTTGTACGTCAGTACACGGATCGCAGCAAGGACTGCGTATACAAGATGCCTTCGGAGGCAGAGATCGGCAGGATCTTCGCCGACATGCATAAAGATACCGACGAGAAGAGGCGTATCAACTGCGGATGCTGCGGATATGACACATGCCGTGAAATGGCCATCGCGATACATAACGGCTTCAATCACAAGCACAACTGCGTACACTTCATGAGCGATCGCGCTTATGAGGAAAAGGACAAGGCAGTGGCTCTTTCCGAAGAAGTACAGCAGGCCAGGGCAATGATGCAGGAGAAGAAGGCCAACCTGTCCGAAGGTATCAACGAGAATTTTGAAAATCTTTCAACTACGATCGGCCAGATCGAGCTGGCAAGTGCCGAGAATGCAAAATCAACGTCAGGTATATATGACGACATGACCGAGGTCGACAACTTCGCCAACAACCTGAAGGAAGTTCTCGCAACGATCGAGGGTTACCTTGAAAAACTTGAAGCCAACAACTCCGACGTCATCGCGATCTCCTCGCAGACAAATCTCCTGGCACTCAACGCCAGCATCGAGGCGGCGCGTGCGGGTGAGGCCGGAAGAGGATTTGCGGTCGTTGCCGAGCAGATCAAGAACCTTGCCGAGAACTCCAAGACAACGGCAGATGACAGTAACAAGAACAACAAGGATATAAAGGAAACGATAGAAAAGCTCGTGGTAGGGGCGGAGAAGCTTTCCGAGATCGTTGAACAGGTCAACGGCAGAGCCGAAAACCTGGTAGCCGCCGCCGAGGAGACAACAGCCTCCATCGGCACCATGAAATCCATATCAGACAGCGTGAAGCAATCACTGTCCGAGATACTCGAAAGCGACTGATAAGATTTTTGAGACGGAGGGACGGTTCCTCCGTCTCAGTTTTTTGAGACAGAGGGACGGTTCCTTTGTCTCAAAACAGATTATGGAGGGTTACAGATGGATCATTACACATTAAACGACGGATCGAAGATCCCGAAGATAGGATTCGGAACGTACAATGAGGAGTTTGCAGACAACAAGGACGTGATCCTTCGGGCGATAGAGTGCGGATACCGGTTCTTTGACACCGCATCGCTCTATGAGACGGAGCGCAGTCTCGGAAATGCGCTGAAAGAAAGCGGAATCGCCAGGTCCGATGTCATCATTGAGACGAAACTTTGGATAGATGAGATGGGAGCGGACAACGCGAAAAAGGCGTTCGAGCGGTCGCTTAACCGCCTTCAGACCGACTACGTCGATATTTACATGATCCACTGGCCGAGGCAGACGGGAGCTGATGACGAGGACTGGAAGAGTCTTGACATCGAGACATGGCGGGCAATGGAAGAACTTGTTGATGCGGGGAAAATCAGAAGACTGGGGCTTAGTAATTTCCTGCCTCATCACCTGAAGAATATACTTGATAACTGCAGGATCAAACCTGTAGTCGATCAGCTTGAGCTCCACCCCGGATACTCGCAGGAGATGGCAGTGGCGTTCTGTCAGGAAAATGACGTGCTTCCGATGGCCTGGTCACCGCTTGGCCGCGGGCGCGAAAATGCAACGATCGGCAATTCGATCCTTGTGCGCTTGGCGAAAAAGTACGGCAGGAGCATCCAGCAGATCAATATAAGATTCCTGCTGCAAAAAGGCATACTGCCTATACCGAAGGCCTCAACGGCTGAGCATATGAGATCCAATATGGAAGTGTTTGATTTTGAACTGTCCGCGGATGATGTTTTGATGCTTTCGTGCATGCCGCAGACCGCATGGCTTGAAGAGCATCCTGATTTTGCGATCCCGGACAGAAAGAGTAACCCCGATAATTGAGATGAGCGATAGTAGTGATGAAACAAAGAGTATCAGTCCGAGACTGGGGACTGTACTGATCGTTCTTGCGGGATGTTTCTGGGGCAGCATGGGCATCTTTGTAAGAAAACTGACAGAATATGGTTTTGATTCGGTTCAGATCGTTGCGATCCGAGTAACGCTTGCCGCAATGATTTTCTGTGTAATATTGCTGCTGACGGATCGTAAGGGATTTGTGATTTTTCCGAAGGACATTCCGCTCTTTCTGGGACTTGGATTTGGAAGCATACTGTTCTTTACGGTCTGCTATTTTACGGCGATCACGATGATGCCGCTGTCAACTGCCGCGATCCTTCTATATACTTCACCTGTATGGATCATGCTGATGTCGGTGCTGTTTTTTCGCGAGAAGCTGACAGGAAGAAAGATCATTGCCGTGATCCTTGCATTCGGTGGATGCGTTCTGGTGTCGGGGATCTCCGGGGAAGGCGTGAGCGGTATCGGACTGCTTATCGGGCTTGGTTCCGGGATCGGTTACGGACTGTACAGTATTCTGGGGACGATCGCGCTCAGAAGATATTCGCCAGCCGCTGTAACGACATACACTTTTCTTCTGGCTGCGATAGGATCGCTCGTGATCTGCCGCCCGAGAGAGGTGGCCGCAAAGATAGCAGCCGCACCTGATCCGGGAGTGCTTTTTGCCATCTGCCTGCTTACTGCCGTGATCACGGCGGTGATCCCGTTCGGTGCATATACGCTTGGGCTTCGCGCTGTGGAAGCGAGCAAGGCCGGTATCATGGCCACTGTCGAGCCTGTTGTCGCAACGCTTATCGGTGTCCTTGTTTTTGCCGAGCCGCTCACATTTATTGCCGGGCTTGGTATCATAATGATATTATCAGCTGTAGTGATCCTGAATTTGAGACAGAGGGACTGAGACAGAGGGACGGTTCCTTTGTCTCAAAAAGTGAGGAGAAAATCATGAAAAGAGATAATCTGGGAAAGCGTATTGCAATGTCACTTTTCGGAGTTATCATCTGTGCGATCAGTGTCGGTATATTCAAGATCGCGGCACTCGGTGTGGATCCGTTCCAGTCATTTATGGCAGGCCTGGATGCGATTGTTCCGATCGGATTCGGAACACTGTATGTAATAACGAATGCTGTCTTGCTGCTGTTTGCGCTTGTATTTGACAGGCATTATATCGGGATAGCGACATTCATCAATCTGTTTCTGCTCGGGTACATAACGCAGTTTACGTATGATTTTTTGCAGACTGTTATTGTTGACCCTACAATGGCGGTCCGCGTGATCTGCCTGGTCGTAGGAGTCGTCATCATATGTTTCGGGTCGGCATTTTATATGACCGCCGATCTTGGTGTATCAACATATGATGCGATTGCGCTGATCATCTGCAACACGTGGAAAAAGGGGAAATTCCAGTATGTGAGAATCATTACGGATCTGGTCTGTGTCGCGGCGGGAGTCGCGCTGTTTCTTGCATCGGGCGGTGAAGTGTCAAAAATCCCTACGATAGCCGGGATCGGCACGATCATCACAGCGTTTTTCATGGGACCGCTAATAGAGTTTTTCAATGTACACATAGCTCGTCCCATCTTGAATAAAAAATGAGACAAAACCAACATTGAGTTCTCCCCTTCCAGGGTCGAACTCAACGTCGCCGTGTCACGCCCGCTTCGCGGACCTGACATGAGACAAAGGAACCGTCCCCGAGTCTCAAAAAATTGAGACAAAGGAACCGTCCCCCTGTCTCAATTTGGAGAATGTGTGTTGAAAAATCAGACGGCGAATCAATATTTCAGGCAGCGCTTCGGATGCAAGGTTTACAGGATCGCGATCGACGGGGGATTTACTTGTCCCAACAGGGACGGCAGGATCGATACGCGCGGATGTATATTCTGTTCGGGATATGGCGCAGGTGATTTTGCGCAGGATAAGAGACTTGGAATAACCGGCCAGATCGAGCGCGGCAAGGAACTTGTCAGCAAAAAGATGCCGGATGGCGGCAAGTACATTGCGTACTTCCAGGCATTTACCGGAACGTATGCACCTGTAGAAAAGCTCGAGAAACTATACCGGGAGGCGATCGGTCATCCGGATGTTGTTGCGCTTGCGATAGCGACGCGTCCCGACTGCCTTCCCGATGAAACGCTTGATCTTATAATGAAGCTTAACCGGATCAAACCCGTTTGGGTTGAACTCGGACTTCAGACGATACATGAGAAGACCGTAAAGTATATACGGCGCGGCTATCCGCTCGACGTTTACGATGATGCGGTCCGGCGCCTTAACAGGCGGGGGATAGAGATCGTAACCCACATCATACTCGGGCTTCCGAACGAGACGCGCGAAGACATGCTCAGTACTTCGGAATATGTCGGCAGCGGCCCGATATCGGGGATCAAGATCCAGCTCCTTCATGTACTTGCGGGAACCGATCTTGCCAAAAAATATAATGAAAGAATGTTTTGTTGCCTTTCGATGGAAGAGTATACGGACCTTGTGCGTGACTGCATAGCAAAGCTTCCGGAGAATATCGTGATACACAGGATGACGGGAGACGGAGCACGAAGAGACCTCGTCGCCCCGCTTTGGAGCACGGACAAGAAACGCGTCATAAACATGTTAAGACGCAAACTAGACATTACATAGAGCGTGTAAGGAGGCAGGATGGCTGTAGAAGACGGCGTATGGATAATGCGCGGACTTGACTGGAACGACCCGTACAGGATCCGCACATGGCAGGAACTGATCAACTGGATAAACGAGGTAGGATTTCTCCCGTTGTTTGCAAATGACGTCGAGGGATTTTCGGCCGAGGAACACGTATCCCCCGATTTCTGGTGGACCGGGGATCCCGACGAAGATCCGTGGGAGTGGCGCGAGATCATCGCCGCATCGCATCAGGTGGCGTACGGAAAATTCTTTGACAAGCGGGCCGGATTTATCAGCCTTAAGTGGCTTCCTTACTTTGCCAACTACAGACGCGGCGGGTATGATTTTGACGCGCGTTGGGAGGATGGCCTTGCAAACCGCAGGGAAAAGAAGATCATGGACATGCTTACCGGCAGGGATGCGGACGGCGACATGACCTTTCCGAACGACAGGATACTGTCGACGGAGCTCAAGAAGAAGGCGGGGTTTGGCAAAGGCGGCGAAAAGAATTACCCCGGCATCGTAACGGCACTTCAGATGCAGACGTATCTGGTGATCAGTGATTTTACCCGAAGGGTCAATAAGCGCGGAGAAGAGTACGGTATGCCGGTGTCGATCATGCTGCCGCCGGAGGCGATATGGGGGTACGAGGCGGTAACGAGGGCATACACCGAAAGTCCCACGGACAGCTGGCAGAGGATCTTCGACCGCGTGCAGGATCAGTTTCCGGATGCAGCCGGTGACGATATAGTAAAAATCATTGGATGCAGACCACAATAGATGATAAGGAGAATTGGCATATATGACAGAAAGAAGTGATCGGGACAGCATAATAATCCGGACAAGTATAACGGGAATAATTGCAAACGTTTTACTTGCTGCGTTTAAAGCCGTCATCGGCCTGGCGGTCAGCTCGGTCGCCATCGTGATGGACGCAGTGAACAACATTTCCGACGCGGCAAGTTCGGTGATAACGATAATCGGAACAAAACTTGCGGGCAGGGAGCCTGACAGAAAGCATCCGTTCGGTTACGGCAGGATAGAGTATCTGAGTGCGATGATCATTGCCGTCCTCGTTCTTTATGCGGGCGTGACCGCGTTTGTTGAGTCGGTCAAAAAGGTGATAAATCCCGACACGCCGGATTACGGGACGGCTTCGCTTGTCATAGTGGCGGCCGCCGTTATAGTAAAGATCGTTCTGGGACGATACGTTAAAAGTGTCGGAAAAAAAGTCAACTCGGATGCTCTTGTCAATTCCGGGGATGATGCAATGCTCGATTCCGTGATCTCCGCGTCAACGCTGGCGGCAGCAGCCATCTATCTTATCTTCGGCGTTCCCGTTGAGGCGTGGCTCGGATGCATCATCGCAGCCGTGATCATAAAATCCGGATTTGATATGCTCAAGGATACACTCTCCAAGATCCTCGGTGAGAGAGCGGATGTGGATCTTGCGCGGAAGATCAAGGCGACGATAGCCGATTTTCCGGAAGTGAACGGAGTCTATGATCTTGTCCTGCACAATTACGGACCGGACTCATACAACGGATCTGTTCATATCGAGGTGCCCGACACGCTATCGGCGGATGATCTGGATAAACTGCTTCGCAAGATTCAGATAAAAGTCTACAGAGAGCTTGATGTGATACTTACTGCCATAGGTGTGTACTCGTACAATACCAAGGATCCCGAAGCGGTTAGCGCAAGACAACAGGTGACAAAGCTTGTGACTGACGATCCGAACGTGCTGCAGATGCACGGGTTTTATATAGACAAAAAAGATAAGACAGTCAGGTTTGATATCGTTGTAAGCTTTGACGCGCCTGACCGGAAGGCTGTATATGACGATGTCTGCGCTAAGGTCCAGAAACTGTTTCCCGACCATACTCTTCAGGTCGCGATGGATACTGACTTTTCGGAGGATTATCCCGGTGGCTGATCATTGAGACAGGGGGACGGTTCCTTTGTCTCAAAAAACTGAGACAGGGGGACGGTTCCTTTGTCTCAATTTGACATAATCGAACAAATGTTCTAAAATGTTCTTGCGGGGAGTTGTATATGCGGGAGCGTTATGAACACGGAAGACAACAGGAATGTAGACATGATCTGCCAGCATAAGGCTGACGGATCGATCATACCGATCAAGATACGCATGCTTGATGATGACGGTGCATATCAGGAGTTTCGGATACGTGCCTATAAGGATCTGTCATATAAGGGCACTGTGTTTGATCTGCCGGATGCGAGCAAGGTTCACACCTCGGGGATATATCCGTTTGAATGCAGGATATCATGCTTCGGACGTGAGCAGACGCTTCGGCTTTTTTACAACAGCTATGAGCATACCTGGAAACTTGCGCCATGATATGCTAATATTTGTAGATGAATGGAGGTAGATACTATGTGGTCATTTATTGTAGCACTTATCATCGGTGGAGTATCAGGATGGCTTGCCGGTAAGATCATGAACTCGGATCATTCCGTGATCGTTAACATCATCATCGGACTGGTTGGCGGCGCACTTGGCGGATGGCTCGGTGGACTGATCGGGATCGGCGCGACAGGCTGGATCGGCTCGATAGTCATTTCGGTTATCGGCGCCTGCCTTCTCATCTGGATCTCCAGAAAACTATTCAAGTAAATCCTTTGTAAGATCAGAACATGAGACGAAACCAACATTGAGTCCTCCCCTTGCGGGTCGAACTCAACGTCGCCGTGTCACACCCGCTTTGCGGACCTGACATGAGACAAAGGAACCGTCCCCGAGTCTCAATTTTATTCATGACATTTTGGAATGACTGTGATATAATCGCCCTATGACATTTCACGAGACAAGATCAGCAAAAGAAGAAGGCGGCATAAGAACCGTCGATATAGTATACACTGCACTGGCTGTGGCGCTTATAGCCATATGCTCGTGGATTAACATCCCGACGGCTGTTCCGTTCACGCTTCAGACGTTTGCCGTGTTTGCGGTACTCATGATGCTGGGCAGCAACAGAGGACTGTCTGCGGTAACAATATATGTTCTCATGGGCGCGATCGGCATTCCTGTCTTTGCGGGATTTTCGGGAGGCATGGGCATCATACTCGGAAGCACCGGCGGATACATCCTCGGCTTTTTGTTCATCGGACTGATCTACATGCTGGCGACAAAACTGTTCGGGACAAAACCGGCAGTCGAGGTCATCTCGCTTGTTATCGGGCTTGCCGTATGCTATGCATTCGGAACCGCATGGTTCATGTATGTCTACATCCGCAATACCGGCCCCGTCGGTATCATGACGGTCCTGTCGTGGTGCGTATTTCCGTTTATCATTCCGGACATAGCAAAACTGGCTCTGGCCTTCGTAATATCCAGGAGAGTAAGAAAGGTTATCAACTGATAACCTTTCTTCTTTTTAACCGCAAATAACAACCGCAAACAATAACCGCGAAAACAAACCGCGAAAATCATTAACCGATAGACACATCAACCGGTAGAATTTATAATCAACGGGATAATACATATTTAAAATCAGGAGGTTATCATGCACAGACAGGACATACAGAGAATGATCGAAGAAGAAGGTGTCGAGTTCATAAGGCTCCAGTTTACGGACATATTCGGGAGACTTAAAAACCTCGCGGTAACACCCGGCCAGATGGACAAGGTTTTTGACAACCGGTATTCGTTCTACGGGGCCGCACTTTTCGGCAATACTTATGACTACGATGACAGGCTGTATCTGTACCCGGATCTTGACACGTTCATGATCCTTCCTTGGAGACCCCAGCAGGGAAAAGTTGCCAAGATCGTCTGCGATGTCTGTTATGCGGACGGAAGACCGTTCGAGGAAAGCAGCAGATATATACTGAAGCAGGCCGTGGCAAAGGCTGCCGAAAGAGGTTATACACTCATCGCCGATCCCGAGTGCGAGTTCTTCCTGTATCATACGGACGAGAACGGCCTGCCGACAACGACGAGCCACGAGCGCGCCGGATATATGGATGTAGGCCCGTCGGATTTCGGTGAGAATGCCAGAAGAGACATCGTGCTCATGCTCGAGGACATGGGATTCGAGATCGAGTCATCACTTCACGAGCATGCACCTGCACAGCATGAGATAGATTTTAAGGAAGACGAGGCTCTTGCGATGGCGGACGCCGTCCAGACATTCGTGTTTGCGGTAAGATCGATCGCCAGGCGTTTCGGACTGTATGCCACATTTATGCCCAAGCCCCGCCAGGATGTTGCGGGTTCGGGAATGCATCTGAATCTCAAGCTCATGAAGAACGGCAGGAATGTTTTTGCCGACGCATCGGGAGTCGCATCGCAGGAAGCCAAGTGGTTCGCCGGAGGTATCATGGCGCACGCCAGGGCTCTGTGCGCAATCACGAATCCTTCCGTCAATTCATACAAACGCCTTTTGTCGGGCTATGATGCGCCGTTTCATATCACCTGGGCAGATAAGGGCGAGAGGGCGCTCGTCAACATCGTGCGCGAGCCGGACGATGTCAAGGTCGAACTGCGCTTTCCCGACGGATCCGCCAATCCTTACCTTGTGCTTGCGGCATGCCTTGCCGCAGGTCTTGACGGCATAGACAAAAAGATCGAGCCCGCAACCGTGGCCGGAGAAGAGGACGAAAACACCCCGACACTTCCCGAGGATCTCAAGGAAGCCGTGGCTGAGTTCATGTCCGATGATGTCCTTACAGCGACACTTGGCAAAAAGTTTTCCGACATATATAAAGAAGTCAAGCACCGCGAGTGGCGTGCGTTCATAAGCGAAGTCACTCAGTGGGAGATCGACAACTACCTGACAAGGATATAAGACCGGGATCGGAGAGACAATGGGCGCGATAATCGTTGCAATGCCCAAACATGATGACTCCAGTCGTATATCGGCCATAATAAAAGAAAGCGGCATATGGGAAGAAGTGTTCATCTGCGAGACCGCATCCAAGATCCTGCAGATGATCGAGAACATGGACATTAGTGTGGTCGTCTGCACAAGGCGGCTTCGCGACATGGGCTACGAGGAACTTCACGAATACCTTCCTGCAAGCGTCAGCATGCTGCTTCTTACCAAAGATGTCAGGACCGATCTGTTCTCGAGCAACATCATCATATTGCAGATGCCTTTTAAGACCGCGGACCTTGCAAACAGCATCCGTATGCTGCTGCCCGAGGGCTATAAGCGA
Source organism: Lachnospiraceae bacterium (assembly GCA_017432845.1). GTDB lineage: Bacteria > Bacillota > Clostridia > Lachnospirales > Lachnospiraceae > UBA2868. The sequence goes on from JAFRIL010000074.1 coordinate 17,229, forward strand.
AAATCACGCCCGGTGGCACGTACCGACGGCGACAGGCTTACTATAGATAAGGCCAAGCATCTTCTCATGGACCGCAACAACATGACGGAGCCGGAGGCCTACAGATATCTTCAGAAAAACAGCATGGATATGGGAAGGACTCTGTCCGAGACCGCACACATGATTCTTACAATGAACGGAGGCTGACAAATGGTCAGAATCAATGAGAACTATCAGAAACTGCAGGGAAGCTATCTTTTCTCCACGATAGCAAAGAAGGTCGGCGCCTATACGGCGCAAAATCCCGACAAAAAGATAATAAGGCTCGGGATAGGGGATGTGATAAGACCGCTGACACCGTCGGTCATATCCGCGCTCCACTCATCGGTCGATGAGATGGCAAATGAGGAGACGTTCCGCGGATACGCACCGGACCTAGGGTATGGTTTTCTGCGCCGCGCAGTGTGCGAAAATGATTTTAAGGCCAGAGGATGCGACATAGCAGAGGACGAGATATTCATATCAGACGGCGCCAAGCCCGACTCCGGAAACATCCAGGAGATATTCGACAGCAGCTGCCGCGTGGCTGTCTGCGATCCGGTATATCCCGTGTATGTCGACTCCAATGTAATGGCAGGGCGTGCCGGGGACTATGACGAGAGTACCGGAAGATACAGCAACATAACCTATCTTGAGTGCACGGCCAAAAACGGGTTTTGCCCGAATCTTCCGAAAGAGCCTGCCGACATCATATACCTTTGCTCGCCGAACAATCCCACGGGAATGGCGATGAACAAAAGTGAACTTGGCAGGTGGGTAGAGTATGCTAACAGGAACGGGTCCGTGATAATATTTGACGCGGCGTACGAAGCATATATAAGCGATGACGATGTACCGCATTCTATATATGAGATAGAAGGAGCGAAAGAGTGTGCGATAGAGCTTCGCTCGTTCTCCAAAAATGCCGGCTTTACGGGCCTTCGTCTCGGATATGCAGTCGTTCCCAAAGCGCTTGTTTGTGGCACAGTATCGCTTAACGCCCTGTGGGCAAGGAGGCATGCGACCAAGTATAACGGCGCACCTTATATCGTGCAGCGCGCGGGTGAGGCTGTATACTCGCCCGAGGGGAAAAAAGAGATCCGCGGTCTTGTCGAATATTACATGGAAAACGCAAAGTACATTTCTCAGGGCCTTAAAAAGGCGGGATACACGTTGTTCGGAGGTGTAAATTCTCCGTATATCTGGCTGAAGACCCCCGATAACATGACAAGCTGGGAATTCTTTGACCATCTTCTGACAAATGCAAATGTCGTCGGAACGCCCGGCATCGGTTTCGGCGCATGCGGAGAAGGATACTTCAGACTGACGTCATTCGGAACACATGAGAACACAAAAGAGGCCGTCGACAGGATCTGCAACCTCTGATCCGGCGAAAATCATATGCCAGACAACGCTCCCGCCCGCGGGGGCGTTTTTTTACCGAGCCGGAAGGACTGAGACAGGGGGACTGAGACAGGGGGACTGAGACAGGGGGACGGTTCCTTTGTCTCAATTCTTTGAGACTGAGGAACCGTC
>JAFRIL010000075.1 GCA_017432845.1 Lachnospiraceae bacterium
ATTTGTTTCTCTTGGCAAAATTCATTTTCTGTTGATCTCCACGATAGTCACGGACGGCATGATATTATCACCGACCGGAACATAATCGACGATATACCACTCTTTGTCATATGTCAGGCCGTAATGATCCTCAATGTATTTAAGGCTCAGCGGATAGTAACCCTCAACCGCATAGCAATGGATCACATCCTTACTCACGGCATCAGTCAGTATCTGCTTCTGATCCTTCTTGGATGTGGAAGAGATAAAGGTTATTCCGAACAGGAACAGCGCGATGATACCGATAAAGAACACCACCGAAAAGTTAACCGATTCCACTATTCGCTTTCTAAGGCCCGGTCTGTTGAATCTGTTCATCCTATACTACCCATCACACCCATAAGCGGAAGCATTACCGACAGAAGGATAAGGCAGACAACGACCGACAGTATGATCACGAGTGTCGGCTCAAGCACCGATATGAGATTGGTCATCTTGGCATCCACTTCATCATCATATCCGACCGCTATCTTCTCAAGCACTTTGTCGACCGAACCCGTTCTGAATCCGACCGAGATCATCCTTGAATACATATTGGTAAAGATTCCCGCCGAGCACAAAGCGTCCGCAAACGAAGAACCGTTTGTCATCAACTCCTTGCTCTTAGCGATCTTCTCCTTCATATCATTGTTGTCAACAAGGTTCGATACCATGGCCAGGCTTTCATCCGTATCAAGACCCGCACTCATTGTAAGCGCCATACCGGATGCGAACCTTCCGGCAGCGATCTTGTCATACAGACCTCTTGTGGCAAAGAACTTTGACAAAAATCCCCGAAGCTTCGCTCTTCCTCCTTCGGTCTTTGTCAGAATGAATATACCTATTATAAGAACAGCTGCAACTATAACTATGGCAAGCGCATAACGGCTGACGGCACTTCCGAAATCAAGCATTCCTTTTGAAAATCCCGTCATCTCCGTACCCAGCTGTCTGAACACATCGTTGAATATCGGGAGGACCTTGATGACAAGCACAAGGATCACTATGAGCATCATTCCCACTATGAGCATGGGGTATGTTACGGCGCTCTTGATACCTCTTGCCACATTCTCCTCACGGTTGTAGTGGAATGCCAGAGCTCTCATGACCTCTTCAAGCTTACCCGACTGTTCCCCGATCTCTATCATGTCAAGCGCATACTTTGGGAAAACCTGCGATGCTTCGACCGAATGATGGAACGTGTCTCCCTCGTTACACTTATCAAGTATCGTCTGGAGGATCTCGCGCCCTTCGTCCGTAGTAGCATCTTCAAGCATGATGGAAACACCTTCCATGGGTGAGATGCCCGCGTTCAGAATCATGGCTATCTGATCACAGAACATCGACAGTTCCTGATTGTTCAGGGTTTTTTTCTTGTTGCTCATTATAAATGAATCCCTCCTACCTACATCTAATAAGTATACTTTGTAGTATAGTTGTTTCCGTCTCCGATAAAGCTCTTGATCTTCTTCGATCCGGCGTTTGCCGCAAATGTCGGATCCATAAGTGTCCAGTCTACACCATCGAACTCGATGATCCCGTTAATCCATCCTTCGTCCTCGATAAATGCCGTTATCCATGCATGGTAAGCATCACCCGCATACCCAAACTCAAGCCTTGTCGGGATGCGCTGCGACCTGAGCATTGCTGCCATAAGCGCGGCATAGTCAAAGCATATTCCCTTCTTCTCATGAAGAACCTGGTCAACGCTCGGGACATAGTCGGGCTTGACCGTTTCCGCCCTTTCATGATCATACGTTATGTTCTTGGTGACGTAATCGTAAACCGCCGCAACAACTTCAATGTCCGACTTCTTGCCGGCTGCCAGTTCTTTGCCGAGCTGGACTACGTCGGAATTGATATCGAACTGAACATAACAGTTCGGGTAGAGAAAAGGAAGAAACTGATCCGAGACTGTTACATCGACCTCTTCGGCAAACATGGTCGCGTACATCCCTTCCTCTCCCATTCCTTCATAAGCGATAATGGAATATTTACCGTCTCCGAGTGAGAACGGTATTGTGGAATCACCTTCGGGGATTATATATGTGTAGGTAACACTGTCATTACACGAAATCTGGATCTTGATATCTTCGACCGCTCCGGTGTTCCTGACATACATGTAACCGTCACTTCGGTTTGTAACGTCCACCGTGAGATCTCCGTCGCCGTACACATCCACACCTCCGGCAACCGGAGTCAGGCACTTGGGCTCATTGCTCCTGTTCTGGGCAGATGCGAACTTGGTTATCTTAACTTCCGTCTCTTCAGGCTCCCCGCACGATGACAGAACAAGCGCAACCGTCATCACAACGGCCGTCAGAATATATTTACCTGGATAAAACCGCCTGTACAATTCCGCCCTCCGTGTCGGGAATGAATATATTGATAGTACCGTTTTCAAAATGGAATTTCACGATACCATCGGATGCCTCGATCGGATAGATGGTCGAACCGTCTTCCTTTCTGGCGTATATGCCTTCATAATAAATGTCTTCGCCGCTAAGTTCCATGACAAAGCATTCGTTCTCTTCGTCCATATAATGCTGCGTCACAGTAATGTCTGACTTCTTCTTTTCGACCGTATGGTCCTTCCCTGCCATGTAGAAAACAAGAGGTGTGAGCAATATCAATATAAGAAGTGCGACCGACATCCACTTTCCGGTCTTGACAAGTGTTGTATTCGCAATGTTTTTAAACAGCAGTGCATCCAGTGATTTTGTATTGGGTGTCTGCTCGCAGGCGGCGAAGACGTTCTGAAGTGCTTCGTTCGCTGCTTTTTTATTCAAACTGTATATCTTGTTTCTTTTAAACATCTTCATCCCCCTTTCTGAGCATGGTCTTCAGCCTGTCCTTGGCCGATATCAGGTATCTCTTGACGCTGCTCCTCGAACACGTCAGTGCCGAGGCGATGTCCTCGAGCTTCATGTCGTTATAGTAACGCATGACAACTACCTGTTGCTCGTTAAAGGGGAGAGACATTATCGCTTCCTTGAGCCTGGACGCTTCGTCAGCTGTTTCCGTCATATCCTCCGGATTGTGATCCATGTATTCGTCGCTGACAAATTCCAGAAGTTCCGGGTTATTCTCTTTGTATTCCTGCCGGTTCTTGCGCTCCATGTCGTAGCAGACCCTGAAACAGATCTGGTTGAGCCATGCCACAAAAAGCGCCGGTTCCTTGATCCCCGTAATATTCCTTAAGGCAAGTATATATGTTTCCTGCAAGGCATCCTGTGCTAAGTTTGCATCTCTTAGATAGTGTGCCGCATAATTGTAAGTATGCTGGTAAGTTATCGCATACAGTTCGGCGAAGGCATCACTGTCACCGTTCTGCGCCTTAACAACCAGCCGCCCTATATATGCATGATTAAAATCAGCCATTCTTACACCTTGGCTATCCCGTATAACCTCGCTACAAGCTCCCGGAAATCACCCAGGCCTGCGGTCTCGTTTAAGATGTCTGCTGCTTTTATCTTAATCTCATATCCTCCGGAAGTCTTATTGTACTGGTCTATCTCTTTCTGAAGTTCACGCTTGAAACGGTCCATCTTGTCACGGTTACAGTTCTCAATGACCACAAGGAACTCGTTTCCGTTGTTTCTGCCGACAAAACCGTAATATGCGCTTATCCTCTCTACAACCGAAGAGAATTCCTTAAGTGCCACATTACCGCTCGACCTGCCGTGCAGGCGGTTGATCTCATCAAGATTATCTATCTTGATAAGAGCACATCCGAGTCCCGAAATGTCCTGTCCGTCCTCATACTTTTCAAAGATCCTGTCACATGAGAACCTGTTCGGTATCCCGGTGAGCGTATCTACATAAACCGCCCTCTTCAGGACATGATCATGGACGATATGGCCCTCAAGCAGCCTGAAATCCATAATGATACAGGCCACGCTGTATAGCATGAACGCCCACAGAAAAACA
>JAFRIL010000076.1 GCA_017432845.1 Lachnospiraceae bacterium
CGAGGAATCCGACAAGGGCTACAATCAGCCGGCCTATGATACGGCAACCCGCCAGTACACCGTACAGTGGACCTGGGTATGGAGGGAGGACGTCGACTATGGCATTTGACACATCGGCACTTTCCGGCCTGATATAATCGCGGATATCAGGACGGGAATAGATAAAACAAGCGGGAAATATGTGGAGATTCCCGACCGCAAGGAAGCTATCCGCTACTGCATCAAGGGCGGACAGCCCGGGGACATAATCGTCCTTGCGGGAAAAGGCCATGAGGATTATCAGGAGATAAAAGGGGTGAAACACCCCATGGATGAGAGAGTACTCGTTGCCGAGATACTTAAGGAGGAAGGGATCACGCCGTAAGGATGACAGCCTGTTACCGGCTGTTTGCCTCCGGAAGATCCATATACCACAGATAACCGTTTCTGCCGTGCTCTTTAACCTCATACAAAGCGGTGTCGGCGCGTTTTTTGAGAAGCGACAGATCAGCGGCATCATGGGGAAATCGTGCGGCACCCGATGAGAAGCTTATGGAAAAATCCCTGTCTTCCTTATCTGCGGGAAGACTGAACGACCACAGATCATCCGCTGTCTTTTTGATCAGGGCCGACACCTCATCTACACTGGGCATATCGGTAAGTACTACAAACTCGTCACCTCCGAAACGGGAGATGATACCGTTTTCGGAAAAGTTCTTTTTAAGCACATCGGAAAACTTGGTCAAAAAGCCGTCCCCGATGTTGTGTCCGTATTTATCGTTCACCTGTTTGAAATAATCCAGATCAAAGAATATAAGAGCACAGTCTTTGCCGCGCGCGATCCATTTGGATGCGGCGGTATCAAAAGCGCGTCTGTTCAGCACCTGTGTCAGCGGATCGTGGGTTGAGAGCGCTTCGAGTATCTCGTTGTCCCTCTTGGCCAGCCTGTACATATTGGCTATAAGCACGATGACCACGATAAGGAGTACGGCGAGAAAGTACAGCACGTAATTCCTGAAGGTGTGCATCGTGGCGGAAAGGGCATTTCCGGGGATACGTACAACAACATACCATCCGGGCATGCTCGCTATCCTGGAGCAGTGCTGGGAATAGAGAGTTTCGCCGACAGAATAACTGATGCCGATGTTATCCTCAAGATGCCTGATCCTTGTCAGCCAGTTGCCGTAGACGGGGATATCTTCCTCATTGATATCCTGCATGGCAAGATAGGCATTTGCCCAGCTTCCGATAGAGTGCTCATCGGAGCCGGCGCACTGGATTATGTTGGCGCTTTCGGCATTCATAAGCCATATCTCGACATCATTGCCAAGGGACTGCGTCACCGCGATCTTCTGAAGCTCGTTCAGCTTGTATGTCATGAACATGTAGCCGTGACGTGTGTCGGCATATTTTAATACCGCAAACAATGTTATGACGGGCTGCCCGTAAACGGATGAGCGGTAGGGCGCGGAAATGGATACGGGGTTTGCAAGCGCGGCAGTCTGCATCAGATCCCATTTGGCAAATTCCTGCGCCTCCTCTTGGGACGCGAACTTCTCGCCCGACTGGTCGATAAAGCCGGCACTTAAATAGTCGGCATTCTTGTTGTTTCTCAGGATATCGTATATCTGCTCGGGCTTGTCGAAATTGCGTGATGACAGAAGTATAGCCGTGTTATTGACGGATTCCGTCATAAACTCGATCGATGAGTTCATCTTCTCGGCCATTATCGTGCTGATCTCAGCTGACAGCTGCTGGTCGTGCCGGGAGATAAGGCGGTTAAATGCAGTGATCAGTATACCGGTTGCACCGAAAAAAACGATAAGACAGATTATAAGTGTCAGATAGAACGATCTGCCGCCTTTTAACAGGTTTATATCATCTTTGAACCGTTTACTCTTACTGTCTGCCATTCTTGTATAATTCCTAATTCATGTCGATGACTTCCGCAATTTCGGGTAATGACATTGTGTTTTCGTTTACAGTTACAACTCCCGTATCGATGAATCTTACCGGAGGCGTGTTGCCGCCCAGTATATCAAGCACCGATCCGACAGCTTCATAACCCATGTCATACTGCCGCTGCAATACGGTGGACGCCCTGAAATCTTCATCCTCGATCAGTTCCCTGATCTCATCCGAATAATCAAATCCCACAACGGTTATATCCCTGCGGTCATTGGCTTTGACAACTCTTGCCAGTACTCTTGTGGGACCGTTGTTGGTCGCATACAGTCCCAGGACATCAGGGTGTGCAGACAGAAAATCATTTGCCATCACATCACCCTCGTCAATATTACCGTTGCAGTTCATGATGTCCGATATGATGTTCCATTTGCCCGGAGCATTATTTGACCAGAACTGGTAAAATCCTGCAAGGCGCTCATTTATCGTCTGCGATTTGGCGGTTCCGACCATGATACCTACCGATACATCATCATAATCGGAGTATCCGGCCTCCCGAAGGCGAGCGATCATCTCTTTTGCCGCATTCTGGCCTGCATACAGATTATCCGTCATATAACATATGTCAAAGCTCTCGGTATTGGCAGCCGTATCGATAAGTGCGATGGGAATACCGAGTTCATGTATCTTATCTATATCGGAAGACAGCTCGACCGAATCATCGGGTGACAGCAGAATCGCATCGGGCTTTGCCGCTAAAGCTTCTTCTATAAGAACACGCTGTCCCTGCCAGTCTGTTTCATTATTGGTGCCGCCGCAGTAAACGTTGCAGCCAAGATCGGCTCCTGCGGCCGCGCAACCGTTTTTGATGACTTGCCAGTAACTGGAGTCCATGACCTTTAAGATTACATATATATTCTTATTGTTTTCGGAAACGTTTCCGAGGGGTTCAAAGTGAGTGATGGGAGAGGACGCACTTTCCGAGGCAGAGCCGGGACCGGCTCCGCAAGCAGCAAAGAATACTGATGAAAGGATGATCAAAAAGACGTAACAGTACTTTTTCATGTCTTATATACTATAAAATACAATTCAAAAATACCATGGCCAAATTCGATATCGTCATTTTTTACCAAATATGGTTTGTCAATATGTGAAATTTACCAACTTTACTACTAACATGCTAGCATGTTATAGTAACACTGTCAATAACATGTTAGTTCGATTAGGGCGAACTGATATACCAATTCAAAACAGGAGGACAAGTTATGAAGAAGAAAGTTTTATCTGTCATACTCGCTGCTACACTCGCCGCTTCAATGCTTAGCGCATGCGGACTTCAGGCAGCAGATCAGAGCGCGGCAGTTCCCGCTGCTGAGGCACCCAAGGAGGAAGCTCCTGCGCAGGAAGCAGCTCCTGCAGAAGAAGCAGCTCCCGCAGAAGAGGAAGCTCCTGCAGAAGATGCTGCTCCCGCAGCAAACGATCCCAAGGTTACCCTTATCATGGCAGAAGTTAATCCCCTCGACACAATAGTCGGTGCAATGGATTCCAAGTTCAAAGAAGAATGTGAGAAGCTGTCAGGCGGTTCTATCGAGATCGACCTTCAGGCAGGCGGTGTTCTCGGATCAGAGAACGATGTTCTTGATACAATGCTCGGTGGCGGCGGTACGATCGATATCTCCCGTATTTCCGCTTTCTCACTTACAAGCTACGGCGGAGACAAGTCACTTCTTCTGTCTCTTCCTTATACATTCGTAAGCAGAGACCATTTCTGGAACTTCGCAACAAGCGATCTTGCAGAAACATTCCTTACAGAGCCCCAGGAGAACGGTGCAGGCGTACGCGGCCTGGTCTACGGCGAGGAAGGATTCC
>JAFRIL010000077.1 GCA_017432845.1 Lachnospiraceae bacterium
ATATGAAAAGCGACATCATATCCGCAGCATAAGTGATCAAAAACAAAGAGATAAAGTATTCGATCAGAAAGTTCCTCTCAAATATACTGTGCTCGGGGAATCTGACCCCTATATACCTGAACACGAACAGTATGATGGCTGTCTGCATCGCACAGATCAGCGCCTGGTATATCATATGCGACATGATATATGAGGTTATATGCATACCTCCGCGGTGCTCACGCTTGACGATCTCTCTTTCGCGGCATATCGCCTGGATCGAATTGAAGCACCCGTTCCACAGACAAACGCTCGTAACGGCAAGCCCGCTCATAAGGGTGCCCTCCATGTTAATGAAGATACGGTGCCTTATGACGATACCGACAAGCCCTGCAACGGCAGCAGACAGAGGCAGTACTTTCCAGTCATTCTGATAGAAGAACATCCTCAGCATCTTGCCGAGGCACACGGGGATCTGGCTGATCCTTCCCCGGTAACGTTTTTCAACCTGCATTTTTTACCTCCGGATATCTTTCGATGAAACTGTCGGCAAGACCTTCGCCGCCTTCGGCTGTGGTATTTATCTTCTTGATGATCTGCTCCATCTTGTCGCATTCAAAGAATTTCCTTGCATCATCAACGCTTCCGTAGAAGGCCAGTCTTCCGGTGCGGGTTGAATCCTTGGCCAGAACTATGACGTCATCAAAGCAATCGATCACACGGTCGGGTGTATGGGTGATCACGATAACTATCTTTCCGGTATCCGCCACATGACGCAGTTCTTCCATCAGTTCCTTGGCCATCACACCGTCAAGTCCCGAATCGGGCTCGTCCAGTATGAACAAAGAAGGGTTGGAGATAAGCTCCATGGCTATGGACAGTCTTTTTTTCTGACCGCCCGACATCCTCTGTACCAGAGTGTTCCTGGCGGGAGTAAGACCGAGGATATCCATGACTTCCTCAATCCGCTCTTTTCGCACCTTGGGAGGGGTGTCGACCGGCAGCCGCATAAGTGCCGCATCCGCTAGTGTATGGTATACGGTGTCCTTGCTCCGCATAAGCTCCTGCTGGGGCACGTAACCGCATTCATACAGCATATGCCTGTAGTCTTTGTAAATATTACGGCCGTTTAAGATGATCTCGGCATCGCCTTTCTCATAACCGTTTATGGCGTTGACAAATGTTGTCTTTCCGACGCCGGATCCTCCCAGAAGGAGTACCATGTGTCCCTGGGGAATGTACATATGTATATCCTGAAGAAGGGGTTTTTTGTGGAAGAAATCCCAGACTGCACGCTGCTTGAGGTTAACGGTAAGTCCGGTGTCCATAACCTCGGCATTCTCGCTTGAGAGTATGCGATCAAGCGCTGCGCGTATATCGTCAGCCTTCATCCGGGGCTGATATGCCTTGCTATATCCCCATACAAGTGCCGGTATGACCCGGGTGGGCAAGAAGAGCCATAAGATCATCCAGCTGCGTTTTGCATTATAAACGTCAATGATCCCGCCGTAGATCCGGATATGGACCATAAATAGGGCAATGTCCAGCGATATGACAAGGACGACGATGAAGATGAGGATATAGGGGTCCTTAAAAACATAGCTGAGGGCAACGCAGGCCATTGTGCAAAGATCAAGAACACTCGCGGCCCTTCCATCGCTCTCGCGGTTGGCGCATCTGGCAAATTGGTATTCCCTTGCGCATGGGACAAGTGACCAGAAGCCTTTTACTCCCGATTTGGTAAGCATCTTCCACTGACCGATGATGTACAGTATGGAAAATGCGACAAGATGCGGTTTGGTGCTGTTAAAGTATACATCCGTAAAAATCTGTAATGCCTTGTCCATGTTCTTATTTCACCTGTTCGTCATTGATAAGATTATAAGTTACCCGGTCCAGGTATTCACGGAATTGGTCGATATCATCTTTGGAAAAATCCGAAAAAGCAGTTTCTGTAGTTTCATCCAGCCGGGATTTCACCTTATGAAATGTTTTGCGCCCCTTATCGGTCGGATATATGGAATAGCATCGTCTGTTTTCAGGGGTGCGCCTTCTTTCGATCAGACCGTTTTTTTCCATTTTTGATAATACGGTGGAAAGAGTGGCAGATTCGATGTAACAGTCTTTTGCAATATCGATCTGGCGGCAGCCTTCATTTCTCATGATATACAGAATGACCTTGGGATTACCGTAGTTCAGCCCATAGTCTTTCATTCCTTTTTCCAGGCTCTTCGTAAACGCCCAGTATGCCGAAAACAATGATTTCATATGAATACCTTATCCGGAAAGATGATTATATTATTTTCATTATATCGTCTGCGGCATTTTATGTCATTCCCGTTTTTGTGTTTTTTTTCATGGTCATTTCCGGTTATATATTGACACGGGTTAGTTCTAACCAATATAATTTAGATAGTTAGACTTCTAACAATTCCAGGCGATTGAACAGAACAGGAGAATACGCATATGAATAAAAAGAGAAATCTCTCGATCAGGATCCAGCTGCTGCTTATGTCGATCCTTCCCGTAGTGATCATTGGAGTTGTACTGCTCATAGTCATTTCGAGTAAGCTCAAGTCCGGAATGATGGATCAGGCGCTTGACGGTCTGATGGCATCAGCGGAGATGTTCCGGGAACAGATATCGATCACGGACATGGATCTTACGACGAACCAGCTTGAAGATGAGTGCAAGAAGTCTACGGGATATGATTTTACAAGGTTTGAAGGTGATACAAGAGCTTCCACATC
>JAFRIL010000078.1 GCA_017432845.1 Lachnospiraceae bacterium
CTGCCGGGCATCAAAAACAGCCTGCATGGAGCCGATGGGACAGGAGCCCAGGGCGCCGGGACAGGAATAGCAGTTCATGCCGGGAACACATATCTTCTTAAGCTCTCCCTTATAAATTGGCGCACCTCCGGGCAGAAATCCTTTTACATATGCGTTCGAAAGGATTCCCCATCCGGCCTGTACACATTTTCTGAGCGCTCCCGGTTTCTTAGCCAAGACCGATACACTCCATACAGATATTGATGGCCTTCGTCAGGACCGTATCAACTTCTCCGCGATAGATGCCGAACGCAATACATGCTATAGATGCGAAGATCAGAACAAGCGTTACCCAAATCGGAACTGTACGTTTCAATATTTCCTCCCTTTTCCCTTTCTCGTTACTTTATATTTTTCCTTACTGTGATTGTGATATAATACTTATTATATTACATGATAGGAAGAAAACATGAAATACTTAATTCTGCCGGGTATCAACAGATCCGGATACAAAGAGGCAGGAAAGTCTTCTGAATTAGGAGGAAAATGGCATGGAACTTTCAGATATGGCAAAGAACAAGCTTAAAAATGCTGATTCCAAAGAAGAGGCTCAGAATATCCTTCGGGATATAAAGAATGATACAAAGGCTGCAGGTGAGCTCTTAAGTGACGATGACCTGGATCAGGTAGCCGGAGGAGGTGGTTTTTATCAGGCTCCGGGTCCGCTGAGGTAAATACATTTCACAAAAAGAGTCTAATCCGATGAACAGGCCGTCGGTAAGCCTGCTAATGTCGGAATCCTCATGTGATGATGCTCCGTTTCCGAGTTCTACGACTACCGCAGGTATTGTGGCGTAACAGGTCTGAGTCAGTTCCAGCGGATCTATCCTGCCGTGGTAGATAATGCATCCTTTTTTTTCAAGACCGTCTATCAGCTCCTGCCCAAGCCTCTCGTGGTTCTTCCAGTGCAAGCTTACAGGTTCCATATCTTTGATCTCATCCGGCACAGGTATGTAAAAGCATCCTTTGTCATACGATTGTCCGTCTCCGTCCCAGTGAAGAGAGATAAGACAGTCGGCTTTATTATTTGCAATAACCGTGCGTGCCACATTATCGAGCTGCACATCATCCCCGTCCCTTATCATAAGGACATCGTATCCCTCTTCAAGTAGTTTGTCCCGAAGTGACCCGGCTGCTTTTAGTGCAACCTCAGCCTCGGTTGTTCCATCATTAAAAACCATTCCGGCCGAGACAGCGACCGCTTTTAATGATCCTGTGGGATTCGATCCGGAAGTGATCTTTGGGGATCTGTCGGGGTGACAGTATACACTTTCCGCTTCTCCGCCGGCAGTCCCGTGTCCGGCGTTTACACCTATAACGATGCCCTTTCTGTCGGATCTTGCCCGGTATAGTGTGGCAGAGCCCGTGTTTATTTCTGACATCAAAGCGTATTCCCAGTCAGGATCAAGTACTATCTCTTCTTTTACCGGAAGGTGACTGATACTGTCTTTTATTTCAACTTCCGATTTCTTGCCAGCAGCTTTTTCCGGTGTCTCTTCGGATACACCGGCATCCTCCGGATATGTGACCGCGCAACCGGCAAGCGTTGCCGAAAATAACAAAAGCAACACCGCTTTTATCAGATATTTCTTTATCCGATTCGTAACGATCATAAAGGATACTCGTCCACAACTGTATATATCATCCCTTTTTTGCCCCGGTCAGAGCGCATTAAAGAGATGAACTCAACATCCATCCCCGCCGGAAACGGCGCATCTGCCGGGATCCCTTTTGGATATTCAAACTTTCTTGCAACGGTGATGTGCGGCGAGAATTTCTTTTTATCGAAAGGAATACCGTTGTCGGCAAGAGCTTTCCGTATACGTTTTACATCAGTCTCAAGTCCCCGGTCTTCTTTGATACCTGCCCAGAAAGTATCGCCGAAACATCCGAACCCTTCTATCACAAGCCTTACGGGCTCAAATGATATATCTCTAATCACTTCCGATACATGATAGGGATCACCGTATTCCCCGATAAAGGCAAGCGTCAGATGAAGATTCTCACGGGGTGTAAAGTTTCCTTTAACACCCTGCAGTTGAAGTCTTTTCTGTATAAAACAAAGCTCATCTTTGATTTGATTGTCCGGTATTATTGCCAGAAATAATCTCATAGTGGTATCCAGTTTTTTGCAGTTTATCATACGCCGTCAGGCAGATGCAAGTTGTTCATTTGCCTTTATTCGTATATAATCTAATCCATGAAATTGAGAGGACATAAATACTTATAACAGGAAAAATCATCACGTTGCATTTGCGATGGATGATCGCGGAGAAGATGGGTTATGAGGGAGAAGAACTCAAACAGGGTATACAGAAACAAACTTACAAAAGAAGACATTGTAAACGAGATAGAGAAGAATTGACCTTAACTGATATGGCTGATCTGTACCTTGCTCCGATGGAGGAGATCACGGGATATGTATTTCGAAATGCCGTAAGTCGTCATTTCGGACATATTGACAGGTTCTATACTCCGTTCATATCCCCGGATAACAGAATAATGAAGACCAGGGCCGGAAGGGAGCTCCTTCCGGAAAACAACAGGGGTCTTAATGTGATACCGCAGCTTCTGACCAACAACGCCGGGTTGTTTAATGAAGCTGCGCATCTTATTGCAAATATGGGATATGGGCAGATCAATATCAACTTCGGATGTCCGTCAAATACCGTTGCGGCCAAGTTCAAGGGAAGCGGGATTCTTCGTGATCCGATCCTTATGGACAGGTTCCTTGACGGGGTGTTTGACGGTAAGGACAGTATATTAAAAAGCTTTCCGTCATTTCGCATTTCCGTAAAATCACGTGTCGGATATAATGACACCTCCGATCTTCCAAAAGTGATAGAAGTATTAAACCGCTATCCGGTCTGTGAACTTATCGTTCATCCCAGGATCAAAAAGGACCTGTATTTAGGAACAGTGAGAATGGAGGCATTCGACTATGTCGTCGCAAACTCCAAAGCGCCGGTATCTTACAACGGAGATATATGCTCTGTCGAAGACTACGAGCGTATAGAGAGTAAGTATAAAGAAAGCATAAGGGGCATCATGATAGGACGCGCGGCAGTTGCTGATCCCGGGATATTCCGCCGGATCAGGACGGGTGAGAAGATGACAAAACAGGAGCTTTATGGTTTTCTGAATGATATTTATGAAACTTATAAAAAAGACTACAGCCCCGAGAACGCCCTTTCCAAAATGAAGGAAGTATGGACATATACAGCCGGTCTTATAACGGATGAAAAGGTGCGCGCCGGTATCATCAAGTCAATAATCAAATCAAAGAACGGAGCACAATACAAAGATGCGGTAACGGTAGCGTTTTCGCATATGATCTGAGTTGTGGAAAATCTCAGACGTATGATTTAAAATGATCATATATGACTAAAAGGAGATGGCTCGTATGGATTTTAAATACGTAAGGATACAGGGTCAGGAACTTGCCGAGAATACGCTGTATGCAAAGGGTATTTTCAGCATGTGCTGGGGACTTATCCAAAACGGTGTTATGGAAGAAGAGGATGCGGATCTGTTCCGTGAGATCGATGCATGGTTTGCGGAGATCCTGCCGTGGCCGCCGCAGTGTCAGAGACGTGAAAATGTTGTCTGTTTTTTCAAGACAGAGAACACGGAGATGATGATGAAACTGATCACACCCGCAATGTGGCTCCTGGAGAAATACTCGCACCCGTTCTACGTTGTATATACAAATATGCCCGGAGAGATAGTCTACGAGGACGACTATCAGGTCGTGGTTAAGGCCGGGATGCCTCTTAAGATCGAGAAAATGCAGCCGTCCTGGAGCGAGGGCCGGGGCAATCCCGAAGATGAGGCGGATAAAGAAAAAGAGATGTTCTATTAAAGATGCGATCGATACAGGAGGAGCCGGTTAATGAAAAAGATAGTCTGCTTTGGTGATTCGAATACGTACGGATATGATCCCGAAACAGGAGGCAGGTTCGGAGAGGATGTCCGCTGGCCTAAGGTTTTGCAAAAGCTTCTCGGTGATGAGTACGAGATCATAGAGGAAGGCCAGAACGGCAGAACGATAGCCAACGATGATCCGTGGGAAGGCGGAACAAAGTGCGGTATGGATTATGTTCTTCCGATGCTTGAGACAAAGCGGCCCGATCTTCTGGCGATCATGCTCGGTTCAAATGACCTTAAGAGTAAATTCAATCTTCCCGCGGCCGATATCGCGGGCAGTCTTATCACGATGATAATGAAGATCAGAGGATACTGTGAGCATTACCTGGGCTGTCCCGACATGAAGATACTGATCATAGCACCCCCTGCATTGTCAGAGCCATTCTCTGAATCATATTTTTCCACCTTTTTTGATGAAGGAAATGTGGTGGAAAGATCGATCGAGCTTGCTAAATGGTACGAGCTTGTTGCAAAAGAACACGGATGTTACTTCCTTAACGCAACAAAAGAGGTAAGTGCCGGATCTGTTGATCATCTGCATTTGGATCCCAAAGGCCACGAAAAGATGGCACAGCTTGTTAAGGACTGTGTTACTCAGATAATGTAATACTCATAAACGGAGGGATCATCATGAAATCCATGGTAAAGATCATCAGACGCATATTAATTTCCGTGACGGTGATAGTGCTTGTCACGCTTTGTGCCTGCCGGGAGAAGAGCAAGGCAGAAGATACTGCACTTCAAAAAGAGACCGCATCAGAAGATCCGAATACAAATATCGATGCGATAGAAGAATCCGTTGATGCTTCGGATGATAGTTCGGAAGCAGTAAAGGATAAGGCTTCGTCACATGAACTGATGGATTACTTCGGGAAGAATATTGAAGATGTAGCGTGTGATTTTCCCTCCCTTGAGATATCGGTAAACGAGGGCATATATGATAAGAGCGGAGCACAGTTTATCGACAAGGAAGAGGAAGAGGACGGAAGGCTTTGCGGCCCCACGTTTGATGTTGATTCAAACGGAGGCGTGGCCGGGATTGAGTACAGCGGATCAAAGCATTCACTATATGATCTGGCGACGGGTACGCCGATGACGGATGCCGTGGACCGGCTGAAGAAGGACGGATGGACGGTCGCAAACGTGGATCTTACACACGGTACTTCACAGATACTCGTACTTCTTGAAAAAGACGATACGGAAATATGCATCGTATCCGATGCGGAGGGTGAGTTCGGACATACCGAAGAAAGTGATGTTACGGGAAACATCGACATCATTTCCGTCAGCAAAAAACCATGATAGCGAAGGAGTACTTAAATGGATAAGGCAGATTTAATACAGCAGCTTAGAGATAAGATCAACGAATACTTCGTCGGAAAAGAAGGAGTTGTTGAGGATGTGCTCGTATGTCTTCTGGCGGGCGGACACATCCTTCTTGAGGATGTTCCCGGAGTCGGCAAGACTACACTTGCCCGTACGGTATC
>JAFRIL010000079.1 GCA_017432845.1 Lachnospiraceae bacterium
CGTTTAAAGTGATGTAGGTTCAAAATTACAAGAATATATACCGAACATTTCAGGTTAATATCATTATAAAGAAAATCACGATGATATACAAGAAAAAAATAGCTGCCGATACCGGTTCAATATTCTATCTCTACTTCCCTGCCTTCCCATGTCAGAAGTTTCACATGGTCTTCATCGCTCTCTTCGATATACCTGGGAAGCAAAGGTATCTTACCCAGGCCGTTCGGTGCATTTAATATATACTGAGGAATGGCAAGTCCCGAAGTATGGCCGCGAAGATATTTCATTATCTTGAGTCCTTCTTCGACGGTTATCTCAAAGTGCTTGGTACCCTTTACCTGCTTGGGATGAAATATATAATAAGGTCTGACTCTTGCTTTTAAAAGTCCCTCATTTAACAGCTGCACAACGTATTTGTCGTTATTTATCCCTTTAAGGAATACCATCTGGTTTCCCATCGGAATCCCTGCATTTACGATCCTCTCACATGCAGTTACGGCTTCTTTTGTAAGCTCTCCGGGATGATTGAACTGCACATTGATAAATAACGGGTGATATTTAGACAGCATATCAACAAGTTCCGGCGTAATCCTTTGAGGCATGGTAACCGGAAGGCGTGTTCCGATCCTGACGATCTCAACATGCTCTATAGCCCTGACCTGCCGGATTATGTTCTCCAGCATCTCATCGGGAAGCATGAGCGGATCACCACCTGTGATCAGAACATCCCTTATCTCACGGCTGTTTTTTATATACTCGATCGCCTGTGCGATGTTTTCCTCGGATTCGATCCTGTCACTTTCCCCTATCCTGCGCCTTCTCTGGCAGTGTCTGCAGAACATGGCACATGAACTCGTAACATTGATTATGAGCCTGTTGGGATATCGTCTCGTGATACACGGGGCGGGATTGGTATACTCCTCGCTCATCGGATCGAGTTCGCCGGATGAATCATTTTCAGCGCTGCTCGGAAGTGCCATCATATTGATCGGATAGGTCATATCTTCGTAATCCATCAATGACAGATAATAAGGCGTTGTTGCCCAGCGGTATTTTGCCGATACTTCCTCAAACATACGGTACTGACTGTCCGACAGTTTGATGAACTTTGACAGGAGCGATACAGAGCTGATCCTGTTGCGAAGCTGCCAGTGCCAGTCATTCCACTCTTTCTCGCCTGCTCCGAAAAAGTTTAACAGCTCTTCCTTGTGCTTTTGGGACAAAACATCCCTTATCTCGGCTGTCTCTCTTAAGAATTCATCTTTGAACGCCAGATAATCCTCTATCTCTTCATATAGTTGTGATGCTCTCTCAAGAGAGATCTTTCTTTTCTCATCCATTACTTTGTCTTTTTGCTCCAGTATCCGGCATATTTATTATCGCCTCTGCGGTCGGTCACATCATAGTCGCTTGCGATGGTTTTTGCAATATATGTCGAAAATACAGCCGCACCTTTTGAATTAAGATGGCTCCCCGCATCAGGCGTATCAACCGCAAAATCAAGTCCTATCTTATCATTTAGTTTATCATAATTAGTATAGGAGATCCCGTATTCGCCGGCTATACCGGCAAGTTCATCATCAAGAGCATTACTCCAGTTCGGTGAAAACGAGGGCATCTTAAACAGCATTACCTGTATACCCTTATTTTGGCAAAGCTCTATCGTCTTTCGCAGGTACAGCTCATTCTTGGGACTGATCTTTGTAAATTCTCCGGTATATTCAAGAACATCCGTATCCGCGGGCTCTACCTCATCATCTGCGATATAACCGTTTAGCGTCACCGGCTTATTATACCACGCATATCTTATATCGTCCCATGTAAACTCTTTCCATCTTGAATGGAACCTGAAAAGCGGAACAATATAGTTCATGAGCTTTTCATCCTCACCCATCGATGCGAGGGCACAATCTATCTTGGATCGCGACAGCCGCATGCCGTCAACTGATTTTCGCGTACTGGGCTCTTCGATAAAGTCGTCATCATATTTGACAAAAGTCGTATCTATGCATACGAGTTCGGGCTTATGGCACTTTAACGCATCTTCAACCATATAATATGATATCCACATCGTTTGTGACGCATTGGCCCTGACGAACGATGATATACCCTGCTCGTTCCAAAGCACCATCGGATCTATCCCCGAAAAGACCGTAGATGAGCCGACAAAGATGACATCGGAATACTTTGCCGCCGGATAATACTCCCTCGTGATCCGCCCGTCTTTGTTCTCGTTGATGTATTTGGGCATCATTATCCTGTTAAGTGTTACAACAAGAAACAGAATAAGTATGACCTTTATTATAACTGTTATGATTGTCTTAATTTTCACGTCATATCACCAATTGTCTGTAAAACCGTCAGAAATTACCGTATATGAATGAAGCGGCATCATAGCCGGGTCCATAGTATCCGAATACCGCTACCGCGGCTACAAGGACGGAAAGAATCGTCCAACGGCATACTGTCGGAAGGCCGAAAATGCGCTTTCTTACGCTTCCTTTTCGCTGTATCAGCTCAAATATGAACAACACCCCAATTGCAACCAGAGCAACAACAAAGTCCTCAACAGGAAGGGATAAGTTCTCATAAACCTTGTTTATATCAAAGCTTCTCCATCCCGTAAACAACAGTCTGAATGCACGAAATGCTTCCCCTGTATCTTTATTGATATCAAATAGTCGCAGAAACGACATCAGCCAGAATGTCTTTCCTGCCCTGTATGCTCTCATGATAAAACCGCTTTCTGACAGCTTTAATGCGTTAACGATACGGGCGGAGGTTCCCTCAAGCTCTGTCCCGAGAACTATGAACACATAATTCATCAGTCCCCAGACAACATATCTGCTCTCCGAGCCGTGCCACATACCTGTAAGTGCCCATACAAACAGCATCGGTACATATATGGGTATCCTCTTGCCAAGTGTGGGTGCTCCAAGCTGCCTGACCTTTTTCCCCATCTTTATGATGGTTTTGTTGAGCGACAGCGGATAAAAGATATAATCCTTAAACCATGTTCCGAGGGTGATATGCCACCTCTGCCAGTATTGGGAGATCGATTTGGAAAAAAACGGCCTTTCAAAGTTTTCCGTAAGAGATATACCGAACATCTCGGCAACACCTACAGCTACGTCTATACCTCCGGAAAAATCACCGTATATCTGCATCGAATAGAAAAATATCGCAAGAAGTATATAGGGTCCGGAATATATCTCCTTCTGTGACATTACAGAGGACACATATCCGCCCAGCCTGTCGGCTATGACTAGTTTCTTAAAAAGACCCCAGGCCACACGGTAGAAACCGGAACAGATATTGTAAAATCTGAATGATCTTTCGCTGTAAAGCTCGCGGGAGAGCTGTCCGAACCGGCTGATGGGGCCCTGTACTATCTGCGGGAAGAATGAAACATAGAGCGCATATTTTAAGAGATTATGCTCTCTTTCATACTTGCCGTAATAAATATCGATAAGATAGCCCATTGTCTGGAACGTATAAAACGATATACCAAGGGGCAGAAGAACACGGATAAAGGGTATAAAATCAGTTTTATTAAACCACTTCAGCCTGTAGAAATTGATATAAGCAATGGAGAAATTGGCATACTTAAGCCAGATCAGAATGCCGAAATTTATAACAAGCCCACAGATCAGTACGATCTTCTGCTTCTTTTTGATCCCGGCCTTATATGATTTTTTTTCATCTTTGGAAAGAGACTCTTTGTTATCGGCAATATATGCTTCGCCGGCTGTTGCGATGTTTTCGATAAAAGCCGCGCATGCATATGATGATACCGTGGTTATCACTATATAGATCAGATTGTCCGCACCGTTATACCAGTAAAACGCATAACTCGCAACCAGTAGTACGAACCACCGCCACTTCTTCGGACATATATAGTACAGAAGAAGTGCCAGAAGCACAAACAATGCAAAATCCATAGAGATAAAAGACATGACTTACTCTTCCTCTAATGAACTTACAAGATTATATATAGCCTGTGCAGAGTTGAAATTTTCGGGGATCATGTGTTCCGCCGTGATCTCGACATCAAATTCATCCATGAGTTCACCGACAAGTGTTACAACATCAAATGAATCAAAAATACGCTTATCTATAAGTCCGTTCTCGGTTTCGTAATCCACTTCGGGATGTACGCTTTTTAATATCTCAATTATCCTGTCCATCACATCTCCTCCTTAAGCTTAACCCTGTCTACCTTTCCGCTCTTAAGAAGCGGCATCGCATCAAGTTTATGAAAAACGTTCGGCAGCATGTATCGCTGCAGACGGTCCTTCAAGGCATCTGTTACCGTGATATCATCATATGAATCCGACTCATAAAACAGAACTATCTTCTGCTTGGCCTGATCATACAGACAACACGCGTTCTTCATATCAGGCAGTGCCATTACTGCGGTCTCTATCTCGCCCAGCTCGATCCTGTGTCCCATATGCTTTATCTGAAAATCCTTGCGGGATACAAATACAAGCTCTTTACGTTCATTATACTTTGCAAGGTCTCCTGTCCGGTAGATCCGCTCCTCATAAAACGGATTGAGCGGGTTCTGGACAAATACTTCAGCACTCTTTTCGGGCGCATTATAGTACCCCAGTGCCAGACAGCTTCCTTTGACACATATCTCTCCCACCGTACCGGCACGGCTTATCAGCTTATCATCCTCATCAAGAAGGAACACTTCGGTATTATGAAAAGCCTTTCCTATCGGTATCGTCTCATCATCGGCATAATCCCTGTCAACTATGTGGTACGTGCACACACCGGTTATCTCGGTCGGCCCGTATATCTGAACGAATACCGCTTCGGGGTAGTTTTCCTTCCAGTAGTTATACACTTTTGTCGGCATGCTCTCGGCGCCGAATATGACTTTTTTAAGAGCTGCGGGTCTTAACGATTTAAAGCCCTTGAATGTCGATACCATCTTCATTGCCGAAGGGACCCACCGGATAGTAGTTATGTCATATTTTTCCAGAAAACCGAGAAGCTTTAAGGGTACGCTGAAGTATTCCACGGGAACGATCCCCATCGTTGCTCCCGACCTGAGCGTACAGTATATGTCTATTAGTGATGCATCAAAATAAAAGGGTGCCTGATTGGCTATAACATCATCGGAGCCGATGCCTATCTCTTTGCAGAAGTTCTCCACATAATCTATGAGCGAACGGTGGCTTACGACCACTCCCTTCGGAACACCGGTCGATCCCGAGGTATACAGGACATATACCGGATCGGTATCAAGGCTCTGCCCCACCCGCTCCGAAAGCAGATCCTCATCAACCGGAGTCGCTATCATCTCTTCGAAAATGAACACATTATTCGAAAACTTCCTGGCAAGATCATAGTATGCCATATCGGTGATGACCGCGGCAGGCTTTAAGTTCTCGACGATAAGCCTTATGCGCATTTCAGGCATTGCAGTATCTATCGGAACATAGAAATTCCTTGAAAATATACAGCCCCAGAAAGCTGCCAGATCCTTTGGCGATTTTTCCATGTATATAAGGACCGGACGGCATTTAACGTTTAATTTACCGGTCAGCTTTGTACCTATGGCCTTGGCCTCACAAAGCATCCTTTCATACGTATAACTTGTCGTTTCGTCAAAAAACGCAGTCTTATCGGGAAATGAAGCTGCCGATTCTGTCAGATACTCAAGGATGTTAGTCTTCATTTGAATATGACCTTCTTATAATTCTTCTTACCCTTTTTGATAACGATACCTTCAGCCAGATCATCCGGCGAAAAGCTCATAAATATATCCGTAACCTTATCACCGCCGGCGCTTACCCCGCCGCCTTCAATGCTTCTTCTTGCATCTCCTCGTGATGTTGCCATCTCACACTTGATCATTATGGACTGAATATCTATCGCACCGTCCTTAAGATCTTCTTCGCCGATAAACACTTCAGGCATGTTGGAAAAGTCCCCGGAGGAAAAGATAGCCTTTGCGGTATCTCTTGCCTTTACAGCCTCTTCTTCGGTATGAACAAGCTTTGTAAGCTCGAATGCGAGTATCTCTTTAGCCTCGTTAAGCTTGGCTCCTTCCCAGTTGTCCATCTCATCTATCTGTTCAAGAGGAAGGAATGTGAGCATCCTGATGCACTTTAACACATCGGCATCATCGACATTTCTCCAGTACTGGTAAAAATCATAAGGGCTTGTCTTATTGGGATCAAGCCAGACGGCACCTCCGACAGTCTTACCCATCTTCTGCCCTTCCGAGTTGAGAAGAAGAGTTATTGTCATGGCATCAGCCTTCTTTTCACCGTATTTTTTCCTTATGAGTTCACGTCCGCCTAGCATATTGCTCCACTGGTCGTCACCGCCGAACTGAAGATTGCATCCGTATCTTCTGTACAGTTCCAGAAAATCATAACTCTGCATTATCATGTAATTGAATTCAAGGAATGACAGTCCGCCGTCTCTTTCCAGTCTCTGCTTGTAGCATTCGGCGCGCAGCATATTGTTTACATGGAAATATGCACCGACTTCGCGCAGAAGATCCACATAATTAAGATTAAGAAGCCAGTCCGCATTGTTGACCATTATCGCTTTATCGTCCGAAAAATCGATGAACCTGCTCATCTGCTTCTTGAAGCACTCTATATTATGATCGATATCCTCACGGGTCAGCATCTTTCTCATCTCGGTCTTTCCGGAAGGATCCCCTATCATCCCGGTTCCGCCTCCGAGAAGCGCGATCGGTTTGTTGCCTGCCATCTGGAGTCTCTTCATAAGACAAAGTGCCATAAAATGACCGACATGAAGGCTGTCGGCAGTAGGATCGAATCCTATATAGAACGTTGCCTCTCCGTTATTGACAAGTTCCCTTATCCTCTCTTCATCCGTCACCTGCGCTATAAGGCCTCGAGCTACCAGTTCTTCATATATCTTCATATCATTCCTCCGTTTTTAATACACATTTTGGAATTATAACATAAAAGAAGCCCCTATGGAACACCATAGGGGCTTCGAAATAACTATTATTAGAGCTGGGGACCTGCTGCAACAAGTGCCTGACCTGCTGCATTTGTCTCGTACTTCTTGAAGTTCTTAATGATCCTTCCTGCTAGATCCTGTGCCTTCTCTTCCCACTGTGAAGGATCGGCATATGTATCTCTGGGATCAAGGATCTCTGTTGATACTCCGGGAAGTTCCGTAGGTACTTCGAAATCGAGGTAAGGGATCTTCTTGGTGGGAGCATTTTTGATGCTTCCGTTAAGGATCGCATCAATGATTCCTCTCGTATCGGGAATGGAGATTCTCTTACCTGTTCCGTTCCAGCCGGTATTTACAAGATAAGCCTTTGCACCGGACTTCTGCATCTTCTTTACAAGCTCCTCACCGTACTTGGTAGGATGAAGCTCCAGGAAAGCCTGTCCGAAGCATGCCGAGAATGTGGGAGTGGGCTCTGTGATACCACGCTCTGTACCTGCAAGCTTTGCAGTAAATCCTGACAGGAAGTAGTACTGTGTCTGTTCAGGTGTAAGGATCGATACCGGAGGCAGAACACCGAATGCATCAGCTGACAGGAAGATAACGTTATCGGCTGCAGGACCTGAAGAGATCTTGTTTACATTCTTAACGATGTTCTTGATATGCTCGATCGGGTAAGAAACACGTGTGTTCTCAGTAACCGACTTGTCAGCGAAATCGATCTTGCCGGCATCATCAACCGTAACATTCTCAAGAAGAGCGTCACGCTTGATAGCTCCGTAGATATCGGGCTCGTTTTCCTTTGAAAGGTTGATGACCTTTGCATAGCAGCCGCCCTCGAAGTTAAATACTCCGTTGTCGTCCCAACCGTGCTCATCGTCACCGATAAGAAGTCTCTTGGGATCTGTTGAAAGTGTTGTCTTACCTGTTCCGGAAAGGCCGAAGAAGATCGCTGTGTGCTTACCTTCCATATCGGTATTTGCCGAACAGTGCATTGAAGCGATTCCGTCAAGAGGAAGGAAGTAGTTCATCATTGAGAACATACCTTTCTTCATCTCTCCGCCGTACCATGTGTTCAGAATGACCTGCTCACGGCTTGATACGTTAAACAGTACCGCTGTCTCTGAATTAAGGCCGAGTTCCTTGTAGTTGTCAACCTTAGCCTTGGAAGCCGTATACACGATGAAGTTGGGCTCAAATGAAGCTTCCTCTTCAGCAGTGGGCTTGATGAACATGTTTCTAACAAAGTGAGCCTGCCATGCAACTTCCATGATGAAGCGGACAGCCATTCTCGTATCCTTGTTGGCACCGCAGAATGCGTCTACAACAAAGAGTCTCTTGTTGGAAAGCTCATTTACAGCGAGCTTCTTACACTCATCCCAAGCATTTTGCGTTGCGGGATGGTTATCATTCGGATACTCGGGTGTTGTCCACCAAACTGTATCATGTGATTTTGCATCATCAACTATGAATTTGTCTTTGGGTGAACGTCCGGTGTAAATACCCGTCATAACGTTAACGGCATCAAGCTCGGTAAGCTGACCTTTGTCATATCCGGTAAGATCGCTCTTCATCTCTTCATTGTAAAGAAGATCATATGAGGGATTGTAGACGATCTCGGTTGTACCGGTGATGCCATACTTGGTTAGATCAATGTTTGCCATAATAAGTATCACTCCTTTTCTTATATATATACATTGCCAAAAATTTCCCGAAGTCGATTATATAACAACTGTATCTGTTTTCGCAATAATTTCTTGAATTTACAGGCTCATATATTCTTCGGCCCACTTTCTGTCATCTTCGGGTAACAGCGGGAGTATCTTTTCCGATATCAGTTCATAATAGCGGGATAATATATCCTTTTCATCATCGGTAAGAAGCGTTTGATCTATCGACTCCTTATCAAAAGGAACCAGAGTCAGCGGTTCGAATGCACACATTTTATTGCCGTCAAGATCATCCGATGCAACCGTCAGTAGCAGGTTTTCAAGCCTCACGCCGAACTTGCCCTCGATATAAACACCGGGTTCATCGCTTACGATCACGCCGGGAAAGAAACAGCTCTCGCGCTCGCCGCAACCTCTTGATATCCTTGTCTCTCCTTCATGGACCGCAAGGTAACATCCTACCCCGTGTCCTATCCCGTGACCGCAAAAGTACCCGTTTTCCCATAAAACGGATTCTGCCAGCCCATCAAGCAAAGTTCCCTTAAAGCCTCTCGGAAAGATCGCATTCATCAGTCGCAGGTTCCCTTTGAGAACTGTTGTATATACCTTTTTTTCTTCCGCTGATACTTCTCCGAGTGAGATCGTTCTTGTTATATCGGTTGTACCCAGATTCTTATACTGTCCTCCGGAATCAACAAGCAGGAATCCTTCGGGCATTACAGGTTTTGCCGTTTCCTTCCTCGCGATATAATGGACCACAGCCGCATTTTCCCTGTATGCACATATCGTCTTAAACGACAGCGACGAGGCTCCGTTTTTGATACGCATATCATCAAGCATCCGGCCGATATCGTATTCGTCGCCAAGCGTACCTTCCCTGGCCATTTCCTTGATCATGCGGATGAACTTTATAACAGTTACCGCGTCTTTTTGATGGGCTTCTTTCATTCCGGAGATCTCAGTGCTGTTCTTTACGGCCTTCCTGATGATCTCGCAGTCCGAACAGTCACGGTATACACCATCCTCATCAAAGCCAAGGAGTATATTGCAGTTATTTGCACAGCTGTCCGCTATGACCATATCAGTGGCGATCTCTTCAAGATCGTCGTAAAACTTCCTGTACGGCCTTATCAATACTCCTGCATCATCGAGCATTTTTGCGGCATCTTCATCCAGCTTTCCGGGCTCGATATAAAGAGTTGCACCAACATCCGTGATCATGGCATATGAATATGCAGCCGGTACACATTCGGCATCATTGCCGCGAAGATTAAACAGCCACATATTATTTGTGATATCCGACAGGATATACGTGTAACTCCTGTCATGGGCATAGTTCTTTTTTATTGTCTTTCTGACATCGGAAATCTTTGCCGCGGCACTGACTCCGCAGTATTTAAGCGGGACCGATACGATCTCTTTAAAGTCTCTTTCCGGAAGATCCGAAACGGCGCTCCTTAGCATGGCGCTTCCGTCAACAATGTCTATAGTATTTGACAGGGCATCCCTTAGCTTTCTGTATCCATTAAAAGATACGGTCATAAGATCAAGAGCTATCGTCTGCCCGTCCCATACATGCTCCGACAGATGATCGATAAGCGTCGGTACATCGGCAAGTCCGGACCTCATAAGTGTAATACCTGATCCTTCAAGCTGGTCTTTTGCCTGTACAAAGTATCTTGAATCAATCCATAAATATGCCTCGCTTTGTCCGACAAGAAGAGTTCCTGCCGATCCGGTAAATCCGGAAAGAGCCGTAAGATACCGGTCGCATCTTGATATGTATTCGGAAAGATGAGGATCTGACAGGTAGACGATGAACCAGTCCACTCCCTTGCCGGTCATGATTGACCTTAATCTATCAACCATAGATATCACTTACGACCGAGCTGGCTCCTACCCTGTCACATCCGTTTTCTATATATTCTTCCGCCTGAGCCCTTGTCCTGATCCCACCGGCAGCCTTGATCTTAACATCGGGACCGATCTCTTTTTCAAACAGCTTTATATCCTCTATGGTGGCGCCTTGTGTTCCAAATCCGGTCGATGTCTTGATATAATCCGCTTTGGCATTGGTTACGCACTTACAAACCCTCTTCTTCTCCTCTTCGGTAAGATAGCATGTCTCTACTATTACTTTTAATATCTTACCCTTGCATGCTTCCTTAAGAGTCCTTATCTCGTTTTCGACATAATCGAAATTACCGTTCTTTACTTCGCATATATTGATGACCATGTCGATCTCATCGGCGCCGTCATCTATGCACTGCTTCGTATCAGCCACTTTTCCGGAAGTCGTCTCATAACCGAGAGGAAATCCGACTACCGTGCATATGTCAAGTTCCGGGTAATTCTCCCTGATCCTTTTGACATAATAAGGCGGTACGCATACCGAAGCCGTCTTGTACTTTACCGCTTCATCGCAAAGCTTTACGATATCATCCCATGTGGAAAATGCCTTAAGCAGAGTATGATCGATATGAGAGATTATCTCTTCGTTATTCATTCTTTATCTCCTTTTCTCTTGAAAGATGTCAGTACTGCTCAACAGTTATTTTAAACATAAAAATCTTTGAAGTACAGTATTTTTGTGTTAAAATCATTGGGTGAAGGTTTTATAAACTGTTTCGGAGGTTACAAAATGAAAAGCGACACGGCGATCCTTGTATGTGACGATTCCATACTTGCCAGAAAGAGCCTTAGCAGCATGCTCAGTGATTTTGGCTATAAAAATGTATCTGAAGTATCAAACGGTGAGGACTGCGTTAATTTCTGCAGAGAGAATAAGCCGGGCGTAGTTCTTCTGGATATTGTAATGCCTGTCAAGGACGGAGTTACGGCCACAAAAGAGATCATGGAGATGAATCCCGATACCAAGATCATCATCGTCTCTTCCGTAGGTACGCAGACACATATCAAAGAAGCTATAAAGGCAGGCGCCAAAGACTTCATTCAGAAGCCCGTCGATGAGGAGCTGTTGAAACAGATACTGGAGAATATAGATGGATAACAAGAAATCCGTAAATAAAATACTGGAAGCGTCAAATTTCGGTTCTATCAGTAACATGTCCGAATTTGTTAAAACGTATATAGAGAAGCTCGTTTACAATATCAGTATGTATGTTGATCCTGATTTTACGTTGGGAAGTATTGAGATACTGAATGATTTTAACGGAAAATGCGAACTCTCCCAGGCCATTACCGGGGTTCCGAGCGCATACTCATGTGTGGAAGGTCGCGATGAAGCGCTGGTAGGATTTGCAGAGCATTATTCGCATCTTGGCATCAATTCATTTGATGTTCTTGCACGCGAAGCGATACTTGATTTCTTAAACCTTCACAACGGGCTGTTTGTCGTTATGCTGTCAAAGAACAACATATGCGAACTCTCCCTTGACGCACCCAGACAAAACGGGAACTTCTCTCTCGATCTTGCTGTTTACAAGTCGATAACAGTCATTCCCGTAATGTTTTCATATGGAACCGTCAAGTTCTTCCTGTGTGAGACTTCGTGATCAGCCAAGCACAAATTCTCTTACGGCATCCTTCATCTCATCGATGGAACATACCTTGTCGTGAACGATCGGGGCATCTTTCAGAACACTTACGGCCTTCGGGACGGGAACGTGCGATACCGAGCAAAGTGTATCCGCCATTTGAAGGTCATCCGATGATACAAGTTTGGGATCGATCGCATCAAGAACGTATTTCGTAAACTTATAAGGACTTGCGGTAGATATAACGACAGACCTTGTGCTGTCGTTTTTCAAATTCTCAAGATTTGCATATGCGGCAACGGCCGTATGCGTATCTATCACATATCCGCACAGATCATAATAGTACTTTATCGTCTCTTTTACCTGCGATTCATTCGCAAATATTCCGACAAAATCCTTCATATACTCTTTCGAGGATGAGCCAACTTCATAGTATCCTTCCGTAAGGAGCTGTTTCATGTAAGATGCGTTTACTGTGGCATCGTCACCGAGAGAATGATATATGAGTCTTTCAAGATTGCTTGAGATCAATATATCCATTGAAGGTGATGTTGTCAGTATAAATTCTCTTCTTCTGTCATATTTTCCCGTCCTGAAAAAATCATACAGGACTTTGTTATCGTTGGAAGCACAGACAAGTCTTCCTATGGGAACACCCATATTCTTGGCGTAAAATGCGGCAAGGATATTTCCGAAGTTACCTGTGGGTACGGTAAAGTTAAGCTTTGTGCCATTTTCGATCGCACCAGACTCAACCATCCTGACATATGCATACACATAATATACGACCTGAGGTATGAGGCGGCCTATATTGATGGAGTTTGCGGATGAGAATCTGAATCCCTTTGAGGATAATTCTTCGGCAAGATGCGGATCGGAGAACATCTCTTTTACCTTGCTCTGGCAATCGTCAAAGTTTCCGCAAACACCGACAACCTTCGTATTTGCACCCTTCTGGGTTACCATCTGTCTTTCCTGGATAGGGCTTACCCCACCCTTCGGGTAGAATACGATTATCCTTGTATTCGGAACGCTGTCAAATGCTGCAAGTGCAGCTTTTCCGGTATCCCCGCTCGTTGCAGTCATGATGACAACTTCGTCATCTATTGAGTTCTTCCTGAGTGCACAGGTCAGAAGATGCGGCAGGATCGAAAGAGCCATATCCTTGAAAGCGATAGTTGGCCCATGAAAAAGCTCCAGAAAATACTGCCCTCCCTTTTCGCATAAAGGGGCGATAAGATCCGTATCAAACTTGCTGTCGTATGCTTTTGCTATGCAGTCTGTAAGCTCTTCTTTCGTATAGTCCGTAAAAAAGAGCTTCATAACCTCATAGGCTACTGTCCTGTAATCCTTTCCGACAAGGTCTGCTACAGACACGTCCAACTTCGGAAGCTTTGTCGGAACAAACAATCCTCCGTCATCTGCAAGACCGGCGATAACGGCAGCCGACGGAGTATATTCCCTGCTGCTGCCACGTGTGCTTATATACTTCATTCGCTCTCCTTCTTACCGGCTGTATCAGCCGCAAGCGCATCCTTTCTGTCCTTGGCCTCGCGCAACTTCTTGCCGCAGATCACGGCAACAACTATCACTACCATACTGATGATAACCAGTATCAGGTATGAAAGGAAAGTATTAAAGAATGCTATCATGATATATCCTCCTGATCTATCAGTTATTTATTACTGCAACGTCGTCCAGAAGATCGGATGAAGTGGCGGCTGCTACAGCCATTTTATCACATCTTTCGTTCTCCGGATGATCATTATGTCCTTTTACCCACGTAAATGTCAGTTCATGGCCTTTTGCGGCCTCAAGGAGCCTCTTCCACAGATCTGTGTTAAGGACAGGTTTCTTATCGGATTTTCTCCATCCGTTTGCCTGCCAGTTATCGATCCACTTCTGATTAAAAGCCTCGGTAACGTATTTGCTGTCCGATATGATCTCAACCTCGCATGGGCGCGTAAGGCTCTCAAGCCCTGCTATGACCCCCATAAGTTCCATACGGTTGTTTGTGGTCTTTTTATATCCTGCGCTCTTTGTGCTCTCGTGAAGCTGTCCCTTGGAATCAGTATAATGAAGTATGACCCCGTATCCTCCGGGGCCGTCGGGATTTCCTCTCGCGCTTCCGTCAGTATATATCTTTACTTTTGCAAGGCTCATGTCCAGTTACCCGTATTCTTATAATGATCCACAAGTTTATTGGCCTTATCCGTGATCGCCTCGTCAAATCCAAGCATGTCAAGCAGCCTTATGGCATTTGTCGTATCAGATACTCCCTTCTTCAGGAGGAAGGGGAAGGTCACATTATCCTCGTTGATCTCTTCGGTAAAATGATACATCTCGTAAGAGTCCTTAAGCAGAGTGCACAGTTCCCTGTCATGCGTGGCCGCAAAACAGAGACACTTTCCTTTGCCCAGGAATTCAAGAAGAGCGGTGCTTGCCGCTATCCTTTCAACAGTATTGGTCCCGCGAAATACCTCATCTATAATGCACAGTGACAATCTGTCATAAGCATCGGCAAGACGCTTTATCGATCTTGCCTCAACAACATAATAGCTTTCTCCGCCTTTTATATCGTCTCTTACGGCCATCGACGTATACACATCAAATGCACCTGATGTAAATGATGATGCAAAAGCAAAGCCGAAATTTCTCGCAAATATCACATTAAGTCCGACTGCTTTTAAGAACGTGGACTTTCCTGATGCGTTCGATCCTGTAAGAAGGACGCAACCCGAAGAAGTTATATCATTACAAACAGGCCTGCCGATCAGCGGATGATACAGACCTTCGGATGATATTATCCTCTCATCCGTAACATTGGCACTGCAGCATTTTCCGGAAGATAAATATGATGCCAGTGCAAGACACATATCAAGACGTCCTATATCCCTGTAAAGAGCCAGGATGGTATCCGTTTCTTTCCTGATAGCGGCGATCTTGCGCTTGTATATGATAAGATCGATATGCGTTATCATACGCACATAATCAAGCAATAATGATAACGGATCCGATGATGTGCCGTCCCTGTAAGAGATGAGCCTGTTTGCAAAACATAGCGGGCGCAGTCTTTCATATCCCTTAAACTCATCACGCCCGAGCATGTAAAGGTCATGGGAACATACTATGAGCCTCAGCGCCAGTGACACACCCTTAAGGTTTTCAAGCATACGGGCCCTGCCGGAAAAATAGGTTGCTATACCGGCACATATCATTACAAGTAAAAAGATAAAGCCCGCAAGAGGATATACTGCGGTTAATGCGACCGACAGGACAAGCAGTATGATGACCGCAATATCGATACCGGCTCCGCCGGCTTTTGTCTCCGACAGTTTCTTCAGAATCAGGAATTCATCTGTACCGGAAAATCTCGGTATCTTATCAAGCTTCTCCAAAAGCGCAACGCTGCCGGCTTTATCTGCAAGAAGCCTTTTCGCCTCCTCATAAACCGTATCTTCGGACTCTTCTTTTGTATCTGTATAAAGAGTCGAATACAGCATATCCATTCCCGGAAAAGAAACACAGCGGTTTACGTCAGCAAACACATCATCGATCTGCAGATCATTGGCTGTGACCGGATCGATAACAAACCTGTCCGGATGCTTATTATGAAGATACAAGGCAAGTGCAGGATCATGAGAAGATCCGGCTGATAATGCATTCTTGTCCGGATCCGTAAACAGATCATACAGATACTGCTTTCTCGCCATACGCCTGTTATGGCTTCTCAAAAAACCCGATATCGCAAGAAGCGCGACCAATATCCCCAGGCAGATGCCAAAAACCGTACTCCCCATTATTTCTTATTCCCTGTATTTATCCATAAGAGCATTTGCAGTCTCATATATCTTTTCTACATCGACCGCCGGATCATAATTCCCGTTCTCATACAGGATCTTTCCGTTACACATCGTCATCCTGATATTTGTTTTACTGCCCGAATATACGATATTGTCGGTAATGTTATTGACAGGCTGCATGTTCGGCTGGTGCATGTCTATCATGATGATGTCAGCCCTCTTGCCCTCGGCAAGCACATCACAGTCATTCAGTCCCATACATCTGGCCCCGTTTACGGTCGCCATCTTCAATACTTCATCAGGCACAACTGCTGCCGCATCCATATCGTGAAGTTTGGCCAGCCCTGTAACGAGGAACATCTCCCTGAACATATCAAGGCAGTTGTTGGAGGATGGTCCGTCCGTACCTATGGCAATGTTTATCCCTTCATCAAGGTATCTTGATATGGGAGCGATACCGCTTGCAAGCTTGGTATTCGATCCCGGGTTTGTAACTATTGTCAGATCATGTTTTTTGAATATCTCAATATCTTCATCCGACAGATATACGCAGTGGTATCCGCCGCCCCCGTTCCTGAACATATCCAGACTTTCAAAAAGCTGTGTCGGCGTCATGCCGTGCCTTTCGATACACTCATCAACTTCCTTTTTGGTCTCGGAATTATGTGTAAATACGGGGGAGCTGTATTTTGCCGCAAGTTCGCTTATCGAAGCCAGCAGTTCTTTTGTACATGTGTATTCGGCATGAAAGCCCATATAATAGCTGCAAAATCCGTCATTTTTATTAAGGACCTTAAATCTTCGCTCCACTTCTTCAAGGCTCGGCCCGAATTTGTTTATGTCACAGCATCCGACGTAACGGATTCCCATACCGTTACATGCCTCGGCAACCCTTTCGGGGTTCATATACATATCAAAAGCAGCGGTTATACCGCCCGATACATATTCAAGGACCGCAAGCTGAGTAAATGCATACATATCATCCGCGGTAAGCTTTGCTTCAAGAGGGAAGATCTTAGTTGACAGCCAGTCCCAAAGCGGCATGTCGTCCGCATACGATCTCATTCCCGTCATGGCTGAATGTGTATGTGCATCCTTAAATGAAGGCATCAGCACATTACCGAGGCAGTCGATCGAGCGGTCAAAGGCAGCGCCTTTTGCCTCAATATCCTTATCGGACAAAGAAGGGCCGACATACGAGATCTTATCATCATTTGTCCAGAGTTCTCCGTCTGTACATTCTACCTTTCCATCCATTGTGACGATCCTGGCATTGTATAGTCTTATCTGCATAACAAATCCTTTCTGAATAAACTAATTAAGATGATCCGGCCCAAAGCTTTCGGGAAGGAGTTCATCAAGAGTAAACTCTTTGTAATCATCAACGCTTCTGGCTACAAGAACGCGAAATACTCTGGGGTCTGTAAATTCCCTTAAAACCTGCCTGCATATTCCGCACGGGGTTGCATAATCACTTAGAGCAGATGTCTCGCTGCTCTTTCCTCCGGCGATTGCAATTGCCTTTATATCGGATCTTCCGGAAGATATCGCATTTCCGACCGCAACCCTTTCTGCACATACGGTGGCCGGATAAGAGGCATTCTCAATATTGGCTCCGGTAAACACCGTTCCATCCGAGCACACAAGTGCAGCTCCCACGCGATATTCTGAGTACGGGGAATACGAACGGCTTCTTGCATCCATTGCAAGTCTTATAAGCTCTTTATCATCCATGTCAACTGTCACTCCACTGCATCAAAATCAATATAAGTCACTTCGGTATTAATAAGCGAGAGCTCATCACATGTCCCTATATCCGTCTTGTTATACGGTGCTATCATACCGTCAACAAGATGGGAATAGATCCTGTCATAGCTTTCCTTGTCAAATTTCTCGAAACGCGAAGTTTCCATCGGCAGACATACACCGTTATCGGCAGCGGTGACATTTGTCTGGCTGCCTCCCGTAAAGGTACCTTCAAAGTATGATTTTACATCATTATATACCGCGCTTTTGATGTCCTTCATGGCTGAAGTGATAACAGTCTCCGACTCGGACGACTGGTCCACATCGACGCCGATGACCTTTCCGTTATGATTTTCGGCGGCGCGGATCACGGACTTGCCGATGCTTCCCCCGCATGCGAAAATCACCTGCGTATCATCGTCATACCATGCGCCCGCCATATCTTCTATCCGCGGCTCATCGGAAAATGTATTTGAGTATGTGTACCTGATATGTACGTTTACACCCATCTCGATCGCGGCATAGTCAGCGCCCTGTACAAACCCGTATCCGTACCTGATGACCGGATCAACGGGAATGCCGCCTATGAATCCGAGTCCTTTGTATCCGTCGCGCACGGCCGCATACCCTGCAAGGAATCCGGCCTGTTCTTCCGCAAATGTGATAACTTCGGTATTCTCGCCAATAACATCTTCGCTTCCCGTCTCATCATGCGGGATGCCGTCCACGATTATGAAGCTTGCGTTGTCATACTTCTTCTGCGCCTCGTATACAGGCACTTCAAGCATGCTTCCGGGACACA
This sequence comes from Lachnospiraceae bacterium, assembly GCA_017432845.1. Lineage (GTDB taxonomy): Bacteria > Bacillota > Clostridia > Lachnospirales > Lachnospiraceae > UBA2868. The sequence continues at coordinate 18,476 of JAFRIL010000079.1, forward strand.
CGAACAATTGTGCATTGTTCTTATATCCGCGCTTGAATTGCGCCATTATGCTGTCATGGTCGGTATCTTCGGGCTGATAATAATCATAAGTTATGCCGGATTCCTCGGCATACTGTTTGATCCCTTCCCATGCAAGCTGATTGAATGAATTGTCATCTACGGTACCGAAATCGGTAACAAGGACAACATCAACATCCTTATCTGCCGCATCAGTATCATCCGCTTTACATGCGGTAAGAGGTATCGTGGCAACAACCGCACATAATATAACCGCCAGCAGTTTTTTTGAATTTAATGACAAGATCATAAATTACCGATCCTTACTATAGTCTCCCTGACGATCTGTTTGAACAGGGGAGCTGCCTTGTTTGCCGCTTCCTGTACTTCATCATGTGTAAGAGGAGTTTCGGATATCCCGGCGGCCAGGTTGCAGACACATGAGATCGCACATATCTTAAGTCCCATATGGTTAGCTGCGATGGCTTCTACGACCGTACTCATCCCGACTGCATCAACACCCAGTTTTTCAAGCATCCTGATCTCCGCAGGACTTTCAAATGAAGGACCCGTAAGCTGTGCGTACACACCCTGCTGCATGCTTATGCCAAAATCATCAGCCACAGACAGTATTATGTCCCGAAGTATCGGATCGTAAACCGATGACATGTCGGGGAAGCGGGTTCCTATCTCATCAATATTAGGACCGATAAGCGGATTGGGTGCAAAGCTTGAAATATGGTCGGTAAGCAGCATAAAATCACCGGCCTTAAAGCTTCTGTTAATACCGCCGGATGCATTTGTAAGGAACAGATACTCTGCACCCATAAGAGCCATGAGCCTTGCGGGAAGAACAACATCGGTTATGGGGTAACCCTCGTAATAATGCACTCTTCCCTTCATGCATACGACCGGCACTTTATCAACATAACCGAATACAAACTCACCGGCATGTCCGGGCACGGTTGATGTGGGGAAACCTTCGATATCACTGTATGGAATACTTCCAACCACCTCTATCTCATCAGCGAATTTCCCGAGCCCAGACCCAAGCACAAGAGCTACCTTGGGTGTAAAATCGATCTTCGATTTTACGCTTTTGTAACAGTTTTGAAGTTTTTCATATACCGGATTCATCTTGCCTCCTTCTAAGATCTGTCAACAGTTCCTTTGCTTTATGATAATCAAATACATCAAGGCATGTCTTAATTTCCCGAAATGCCTTGTTGATCTCGGCCCCGTAATTGATGCGAACGCATTCGTTAACACCGTTTTCGGCATCTTTGATGTTAAATGCAATAAGAGCATTTATAAGAGAGTCTATAAGAGCAACATCAAGCACCGACTCCTCTCCTTCGGGTTCGACAGATTCCCTGTCACCTTCAAATACATTGTTCTCGATCAGATATGCTTTAACCTTTTCAAGAAGTGCCCGGAAAGTTTCAAAGACACTGGCGGAATGCCCTTCAATAAACTCTATGTTGGAAGCTTTTCCGGCAAACTCAAGTTCCCTGAACAGAACGGACATGGCATCGGCGCCTATAGCTGCACTGCTTGATTTTAAAGCATGTACATCTCCCGTATAATCCCTTATATTACCGCTTGCAAGAAGTTCGGGAACTGATTCGAGCTTTGAGATGCCCTCGTTATAGTATGCATTTACAACCGATGCATATGCTTCCATAAGACCGCCGACATTTTCCAGGCCACGCGCAAAATCGATCTCAAGAGGATCCTTTACCTCTTCATCCGGCTGCTGAATATCTTCGGCTTCTTCTGCCTTTGCCGTTGCAAGATCATCAACAACGATATTTACAGCCAGTTCGGGCGGCATATACTTGCGCAGCATTCTCTCAAGATAGAACCTTCTGACGGGCTTGGCCAGATAATCCTGAAATCCCTCGTTGAGCAAGAGCCTTGAGATATCAGGTCCAAAATCAGCCGTGGCGCAAAGTACGGGTGCCAGTGCGTTCGCATTATCAAGTTTCCTGATAAGGTGAAGAAGCTCGATCCCGTCCATTTCAGGCATACGCTGATCCAGAATGATCAGATCGAATTCATCCTGATCGAGCACATCAAGCGCCTCTGCACCTGACCTGCATTTGGTGATATTGACCATGAATGTCTGCAGCATCCCCTCCAAAACCTTGAGGTTTACGATCGAATCATCCACTATTATGATCTTGCCTTCGGGATATGTTACCGCTTCCTTCTTCTGAGCAACCTTGTAATTGGACGCATCCCATGCATTGTTGAGCGCATTGGATACACATATGCTCGTCATCGGTTTGCGAAGTATCTTACAGTTACCGAAATCACTGTATATGCTTCCCGCTTCGGTCAGTACATATACCTCATTACTTATCTGTGCTCCTTTGATGGTATCCTTGAGCATCGGATAAAACATATCATCGATAAAGATATGCGTATATCTTCTGTTCTCGACAGCCTGTCTGAATGCATTGGGGCCCGATACGAAGTTCGGATACAGCTGGAACTGTCCGAGAATATCCATCCATACATCCTGGTCCTCAACATTCTTGGTATAGATCAGTATATTGTAATCGTTTACCGTGCTCACACGGACGATCGGGCTGTCCTCAATGATATAGTTGATGAACTCAAAGGTCACGGACATTCCCACGCCCTTCACGCTCTTGATCGAAAGACTACCGCCCATGAGTTCAAGTATCTCTTTACATATTGACAGCTCCAGGCCCATACCTTTGAAATCGCTCTTCTGTCTGCTGTCATATTTGGTATAAGCCGAAAGCATTGCCTCGATCTCAACTTCCGACAGTCCGAATCCCGACTCAGCGATCGTGCATGACAGTAAGACCGTGTTCGTATTGATATCGGTCTGACCTGTAACCTCCATAGACATCCTGCTGTGCGGAAGCTTGTGTACCGTTGAGAACAAAAGGTACATGAACACCTGCTTGATCCTGATCTTATCGCCAAACAGGATCCTCGGGATATTGGGATCGATCCTTGCCAGAAACTCGGTATTTTCAGCCGCATATTCATTTGACACGGCATCTATTATCTCTGTCATGAGCTGTCCGAAATCGTATTTGGTCGGATAGAGCTCCATCTTGTTCGAATCAAGCTTTGAAAACTCCAGGATATTATTGATTATCTTAAGAAGCTGGTTCGATGACAGCTTGATGTTTTCAGCGAGTTCTTTTGACTCGGGATCAAGATCTTCCCTGAGGATCAATTCGTTCATACCGATGATGGCATTCATCGGAGTACGTATCTCATGTGTGACATTCGCAAGAAAACGGCTCTTATTGAACTTGGCGGATTCGATAATATGACGGCTGTCATTAAGATCTTTTTTGGTCCTCTCGAACAGATCCGTCTGATAAATGAATATGAATATCGGCATGAATGAACCGACTATGAACGAAAGAGGTATTCCGACACTTGAAGGGATCGTATCATTGTATTTGGCAAATACTTCGTAATCCTTCATCGGAATGACCAGTATGAACGTATACCATATCACCTCGGCGGCAAATATAAAGTAGACTGCCTTACTCCTTATCAGGAAAAAGGTAAATACAATACCGAGCGGGAAGAATATCATCGCTCCCCCCACAACGTTACCGGTAATGTAAAACATCAGAGGAAAACATATAAAATTGGTCAGGAATACCATGATGTACTTGAATATATCAACTTCGTCAAACCTGTTGAGCAGATACAGTATCGACCCGAATATCAGCAGCATTCCGACGGATATGCACTTTACGGCAAGATTTACCGGACCTGCAAAAAATGCAATGACAAATACAAGGTTTGCAACGCAGCAGTAGATCACCACAAGGTACAGAGCCTTGGCATCCATCGATACATTGTCACTTCTTAAAAACTGTATGAAGTTTTTAAACTTAGATAAAGATTTCACTGTATCCTGTCTCCGTCAAGCAATGATACCGGAACGATGAGTTCTTTCGGAAGATATTTGCGCAGTGCTTTTTCCATTCTGTCGATGGATACCGGTTTTGCCATGAAGTCATCAAACCCTGCCTCGAGGAACATCTCTCTTGCTCCGCTTATAACGTTTGCGGTAAGTGCTATGACCGGCATGGCCGTATATTTGTTGCCGGGAAGCTTACGTATATGTTCCAGAGTATCTATACCGTTCATCTCCGGCATCATATAATCAAGAAATACCAGATCGACTTCGTTGTCATTAAGGATCCTTAAGCAGTCTTTTCCCGAAAGCGCCGTAAGGACATTTGCCTTGTACTTGGAAAGGATGGCACTTGCAACATTAAGATTGGTATAGTTGTCATCAACAACAAGTATACTTGCATGAGGACATTCGAAACCGCCTTTTCTCGATACTTCCCTGACGTACGAATTGGTCTCGTTGCGAAGTAGCGAAGCAATGTTAAGAACATGTATGGGTCTTGTAAGCACATTTGTCGCTTTGGTGATCTGTATATTGTCATCGATATCAAGAAATGCAACAATCGTTTCGGATACAAGACGGTTATTCAATACCTTCTCGCACTCATCAAAACGCTCGTTTGAGATGAATACATGCGTATAAGTGTTTATATTCATCAGTCTTTCGATATCCTGACTGTTGTGCGCGATATCGGCATCTATTCCGAAGCCTTCAAGTATCTTCATCACGTGTTTCGTATACTCTTCGTTCTTCTCAAATACCAGTATCCTGAACGTGCGCGGATCCGGAACGCCTGCAACCGTATCCATGGAAGTGAATCTCTGCGGTACTTTGAACGTGAACACGCTTCCTGTCTGGAATTCGCTCTTAACGCTGATATCGCCGTGCATCTCTTTGACTATCTGCGAACAGATGGAAAGACCCATACCGGAACCGTCTATGTTGGTATCATCATCTGTCGTATCGTATTCATTACGGGTAAACAGCGTAGCCATATCTTCTTTTCTGATACCGATCCCGGTATCTTCCACATCAACGATGAGTTCTATTGACTCATTATCGATCAGCCTGTAATCAACCCTGAGGATGATCTTTCCCGTATGTGTGAACTTAACGGCATTGTTTAGTATATTTACAAACAGCTGTCTCATCTTGGAAGAGTCGCCGTACAGGAATCTCGGTATGCTGTGATTGATCTCAACAAAGAAATCCAGATTACTCTCGGTAAGCCTTACCGTCATCATGTTAATGACTTCCATGAGAAGATCCGACAGATCATACGTCGAAACAAACAGTTCAACTTCACCGTTCTCACTTCTCGACAGATCCATCAACTCATCTGTTATCGACAACAGCGCATTACAGGAATTAAGAATGTTATAAACGCTTTCCGATACATGTTCGTCGACATCCTGGTCAAGCAGCAGATCCACAGTACCGACTATAGCGTTCATAGGTGTACGTATCTCATGGGACATGTTGATCAGGAACATATCTTTTGCGATATAAGCGTCCATCGCTTCCGCCTTCATACGCTCCGCTTCCTCCTGTGCCTTGCGGAAAAAAGAAAAACGGAACCTGATCGATGCTCCCGCACACAGCCCCACGACAATGACCGATACAATGGCGGCAACAAATGAGAGCCTTACATCATGCTCGGTTGCATCCGTAAGACGGGATGACATCATGCCGTTGGCAAAGAACAATAATGCACTGTAATAAATCGCTTCAAGACCGCCCAATAAAAGAGCGGTCTTTGAGTCGAGCATTATAACTGAATATGTGACACCAAACAGGAAATAGACGGGAATAACACTTATGTTTCTGTCAAAATAAAAGAAGATCTCCGGAAGATAGATAAAGTTGAAGACGACTGACATGATGATGACGCAACGTTTTATCTTAAGCGTCCTGTTCGCTTCCGCCATCGTCAGAAAAAACAGTACACAAATCCCGAATGACAGATATACCGCTCTGTGATCTTCAAAGAAAAATCCGGCTATGGCGCATATAACGATCATTCCGATAATACATATCGTATGCGTAACGTTAAAAACGTACAGCTCTTCGTTATTCTCTTTGTTGTATAACGATGCTAGAAGCTTTCTCATGTCTGTTCAAAGCGCATGTCACCGATAATAAGGTGTATGTTCAAAAATGCGTCTACAAGTTCGGGATCAAAATGAGTGCCACTCCACAGCCTGATCCTGTTAATGGCCTCATTATGTGTGAGCGGATTGGCTCCGTCATTGGTGGTGCGGAAAATATCATAGCTGTTCACAATGGACAGAATCCTTGCTTCGATCGGGATACTGTCGGTCATCAGCTTGTCCGGATACCCTTTACCGTCCCATCTTTCATGATGGAATCTGCACATATTATATGCATATCTTAAGAAACGGTTGTCCGAGATGACATCCATTACCTTTTTAACGGCCTCGGCTCCGAGAATAGTATGAGCATGCGTGAACTCTTTTTCCTGAATTGACAGATCTCCCATATCCGCAATACATCTGTCGGACAGACATATCTTTCCGACATCATGCATTTTTGATGCGAACTTGATTATCTCCACATCATTGGCATCAACGGAAAACTGACGTGTTTCGATAAGATGATCAAGAAATACTGACATATAGGCCTGAACACGTCTGCTGTGCTCACTTATGATAAAAGATCTGTTTGACATAAGAGATGTGAACATCTCAACAATGGCATATTCCAGTTCTACAATATTATGAATCTTCTCCGACAGAGCCTTCTGAAGCTGTTCGTTGACTCGTTCATTATGCTTCTGGGCTTCAACCAGCCTTATATGTATATCGATCCTCTTACGAAGAAGCGTTGCCGTAAATGGTTTCCTGATATAATCAACGGCACCGAGTGAGTAACCTTCGATCTCCGTTGTAACGTCTTCCTGTGCTGTCAGGAACACAACGGGAATACGAGACAGCTTCTCAACATTCTTCATCTGCGATATGACAAAGAATCCGTTTACATCAGGCATATCCACATCAAGCAGGACGACATCCGGAGGCTCGGGCATCTCCTGGAGAAATTCCAGCGCGATCTTACCGGAAGAGACAGGTATTATCTCATACAGGTCCTCCAAAGCCTTCTTGGCCATGATAAGATTCGTCATGTTGTCGTCTACGATCATTATCTTATGCATAATCTACCTCGATAACATTAAATACTTCATGCCTTCTTTCAGGCCTTCGACCGTCAGGCGGTACATCGAAAATGTATTTTTGACGGCAGTCTCGGCTTCTCTCCAGGGCGCATTCCCCGGTGCCATCTTAGGATTCAGCCAGATGATACGCTTGAAATGCTTCTTCAGCATAAGGAGCCATTCCATACCGGAGTATCCGTCATTGGGGCCGCGGTAATTCCCGCTTGGAGAATACAGTTCTTCGGGAGCCATTGCGGCATCTCCAACTATGATCACCTTGTATTCACCGTTAAGGTTTTTAAGCAGCCACTGTGTCTCGATCCAGTCACCGTATTCGCACTCGGGTGTGTTATACACATGCGAATAGATACAGTTATGAAAGAAATACGTTTTAATATCCTTAAAGTGATTGGACTTGTTGACAGACTGGAACAGTTCGGTAAGAAGGTTCGTATACGGTATCATCGTACCGCCCGAATCCATCAGCATCAAAAGCTTTACGGTATTCTTCCGGGGTTTTTGCATCTCTATCTTAAGATGCCCCCCGTTATTGCACGTACTGTCAACTGTACCGTCTATATCAAGTTCGGTCCTGTCTATATCAAGTCTTGTTGAAAACTGGCGAAGGGACCTGAGTGCCATTTGGAACTGCCTGTTATCAAGCACCCTGTCGTTTCGAAAATCGCGGAATTTTCTCTCTCCTATGACCTGAAATGCCGACTGGTAGCCCGTTGTTCCTCCAACTCTGACTCCTCCGAGGTGTCCTCCGAGATTACCGTATGAACTGTTACCCGCAGTACCGATCCACTGGTTACCGCCCTGATGCTCGGCATCCTGTTCCTTCTGCCTTTCGCGGAACTTCTTAAGAACATCCTCATTATCAACTATCGGTATGCCCTCTTCTTCCATGAGAGCTTTCTTCTTCTCCAGGTCCTCCATATATGCGCGGTACTCAGGCTTCTCAAGCCATTTGCGCATCTGTTCCGATATGTCGTCGGACTCGTCCTTTATTCCCTTGAAGTACTCCTCGAATATCGCATCGTACTTGTCAAAATCAAATTCGTTTCTGGCAAGGATCATTCTGGACACCAGCCAGAACTGCGTAAAGCTAGCTCCTATAAGGCCTTTGTCCATAGCCTCTATAAGTGACAGCCATTCGGACAGTCCGACCTTCATCCCTTTATCTCTGAGGAAATAGAAAAAACCTGTAAACATATCACTCCATTGTCATGTGGGATACAGTCTCAAGATCCTCATCCTTTTTTATGACTGTTCCGATAAACGGGAGTGCCTTTTTTATCTCATCCGCACTGATCCCGCCAAGCTGCAATGCATTTATCCAGTCGATCAGTTCTGAAGTGCTGGGCTTTTTCTTGACCGATTTTTCATCCCTGATCTGATAGAAAACATCCATTGCCTCGGAAAGGATGTTCTCATCAACCTTTTCAAAGTGTGTCCTGACGATCTCATCCATAAGTTCCCTGTCGGGAAAGGCGATGTAATGGAACACGCACCTTCGAAGGAATGCATCCGGAAGTTCTTTTTCCGCATTGGATGTTATTATAACGATCGGCCGGTGCTTTGCCTTTATCGTCTCTTTTGTCTCATAAATAAAAAATTCCATCTGGTCAAGTTCCCACAGAAGATCATTAGGGAACTCCAGATCGGCCTTATCGATCTCATCTATAAGCAGAACTGTCTGTTTATCGGAAATAAAAGCCTCTCCGAGCTTACCGAGCTTGATATATCTTGAGATATCATCGACGCCTTCTTCACCGAACTGTCCGTCGTACAGTCTCTGTATGGTGTCATACATATACAGGCCGTCCTGAGCCTTTGTGGTCGATTTGATGTTCCATGATATGAGCGGCATATCGAGAGACTCGGCAATCGCCTTTGCCAGCATCGTCTTTCCCGTCCCCGGCTCTCCTTTGATAAGTAGCGGTTTTGAAAGAGCTTTGGCAACATTCACGGCACTCATAAGCTCGTGCGATGCTATATATGTTCCGGTACTCTTAAATCCTCCGGCATTTATGTCCATATCCTATCCTTTCCGGACAACTACTCCTGCCACGTCAGTCCGTAGTATTCTTCCTTCTTCTCCCTGTTCATTAATGCTCCGACCGCATCCTTGACCTTGGCACCTCCGAACAGTATCTCATTAACGTACTCGATTATCGGCATTTCAATGTCATACTTCCTGGCAAGGGCAAGTGCAGCCTTGGCTGAATATACACCTTCAACGACCATATGTACTTCCTTCATCGCCGAATCGGGATCCATCCCCTGACCCATCAGCATGCCTGCCTTACGGTTTCTCGAATGCTTGCTCGCACATGTGACAACAAGATCACCGATACCGGTAAGCCCCGCAAATGTTTCAGCTTTACATCCCATCTTAACGCCCAGTCTTGATATCTCCGAAATACCTCTTGTAATCAGGGCAGCCTTGGTATTGTCACCATACCCCAGTCCGTCTGCCATCCCCGCTGCAAGAGCCACCACGTTTTTTAGGGCACCCCCGAGTTCGATCCCCAGCACGTCAGGGCTTATATATACCCTGAACACTTTGCTCATGAACAGATTCTGAACAAACTCGGCTGTTTCCTTCTTCTTGGCCCCGACAACACATGTTGTGGGAATTCTCTCTCCGACTTCTTCCGCATGTGAGGGACCGGACATCACAGCGACTTTGGCCTGAGGTATCTCCTCTTCTATTATATCCGTAAGTGTCATAAGGGACTCTTCTTCTATACCCTTTGCGACATTTACGATAACCTGATCCTTTTCAACGTGTGAGCTCATGAGTGCCGCTGTGCTTCTCGTATATACCGAAGGTACCGCCATCACTATGAGTTCCTTGTTGTGACATGCCGCTTTAAGATCGGTCGTAAAGTCAACGTTTTCGGGAAGTATCACTCCCGGAAGCTTGTCTTTATTCTCATGATACTTACTCAGCATGTCTATCTCGTTTGGTGCGATCGACCATATCGTTACCGAATGGCCGTTATCGGCCAGGACAAGGGATAATGCGGTCCCCCAGCTTCCCGCTCCGATAATGCTGACATCTGCCATCTGATCGTCCTCCTGATCATTTTTCTACATCTATCTCGGGACGGGAGCGCAGGTATGTCTTCCTCTCGCTTCCGTCTATGAGTCGTTTGATATTATCCTTATGTCTTATCAGCATCAGTATCATCATTATAATGATGACTGCTATGTATTCGGCGTACAGCGTAGGCTCCCCGAGCCTGCCCCAATCGTAAAAATCAGTCTTTGCAAATACGAATGAACAGATCACAAGAGCCACATAAAGCAGTATGGATCCGAGTGAAACATAGTGTGTAGTAAAGAATATCGAAAAAAAGACTATGATACCCACAAGGGTCATGACCGGAGACAGCCCGAAAATGATAAAACCGGCTGTTGCGGCGATCCCTTTTCCCCCTTTGAATCCCATGTAGAACGGAAAATTGTGACCGAGTATCACTCCAAATGACGCATAAAGCGAAAGAAGAGGCTTTATATCACCCATCGTCCGTGAAAACAGAAGTGACGATATCAGTATGGCAAGACCGCATTTTAAAGCATCACCGAGAAGGACAATGGCGGCATATTTTGCTCCCATCGTTCTGAGAATGTTAGTGGTGCCGGCATTACCGCTCCCGTATTCCCTGATATCTATGCCTTTGATTTTTCCGACTATATAACCTGTCTGTAGCAGTCCGCATACATAACCAATGCACACGCAGATCAAACGTGCAGTCAATTTTCTCCTCTTTCTCTTATGACAAAGCGAAGCGGCGTTCCGTTAAACCCAAATGCCTCGCGTATTCTGTTCTCAATATATCTCGAATATGAAAAATGCATGAGCTCTTTGTCATTGACGAATATCACAAATGTCGGAGGTTTGATACCGACCTGCGTGATATAAAACAGTTTCAGACGCTTCCCTTTATCGATCGGGGGCTGCTGAAGGGCAACCGCCTCCGTCATGATCTCATTGAGAACACCGGTTGCTATCCTTCTGGACGCGCTCTCATAAACCCTGTCAGTGATCTCAAACAGCTTCGGAAGCCTCTGTCCCGTCTCGGCGGAAATAAATACGATATCCGCATAAGGGATGAACGAAAGGATGGCACGTATATCTTTTTCGTACTTCTTGACCGTTTTGTTATCCTTTTCTACCGTATCCCATTTATTAACGGCGATGATGATAGCCTTTCCGGCCTCATGTGCTATACCTGCGATCTTGGCATCCTGCTCGGTAACACCTTCTGCCGCGTCGATCACAAGAATACATACATCGCTTCTTTCTATGGCAGCAACCGTACGCACTACCATATAGTGTTCAAGATCTTCTTTTACTTTCTTCTTTCTGCGAAGACCGGCCGTATCGATGAACACATACTCCTTACCGTTATGTTTTATAACGGTATCGACCGCATCCCTTGTCGTACCGGCTATCTCGGATACTATGACCCTGTCCTTGCCTATAAGACGATTTATGATGGATGACTTGCCCACGTTGGGCTTGCCTGCGATAGCAACCTTTATCCGGTCATCTTCTTCCTCATTCTCATCATGTTCGGGAAGATGTGCCACAACGGCATCAAGAAGTTCTCCGATCCCCAGCCTGTTTGCCGCAGAAACGCTTATCGGCTCACCGATACCGAGATTGTAGAACTCGAAAACATCATTACCGTACTTTTTGAAGTCATCAACTTTGTTGACACACAGAATAACGCTCTTTTTCGAGCGTCTTAACATATCGGCCACCTTCGCATCCGAATCGACAAGTCCCTGCTTTACATCAACCATAAAAACGATGACGTCCGCAGTATCGATCGCGATCTGAGCCTGCTCCCTCATCTGTGACAGTATTATGTCTTTACTCTCCGGCTCTATACCGCCGGTATCTATTATTGTAAAATTGCGGTCCAGCCAGGACCCTTCGGCATAGATCCTGTCCCTTGTTATCCCGGGAGTATCCTTTACTATTGATATCCTTGATCCCGCAAGAATGTTGAATAGGGACGATTTGCCGACGTTTGGACGCCCTACGATGGCCACGATCGGCTTACTCATAAGTCTTCTCTTTCAGTATAAAATCAACAAGATCTGATCCGTTTGATTTTACAATATGACACCTGACTTGTAAAGCCCCCTCAAGCTCGGAAACCGTTACATTATCAAGGAAAATCTCTTCATCTGCCTTCATCATACAATCCGGGATAAGGAGGTGTCCTCCGAGATCTTTTCCCTTTAACTGTGTGATGATATCCTGACCCGTAAGAAGTCCCGCAACGGTAATGTACTCTCCGAAAAAATCATTCTTTATCGCATATACGTCAAAGCATACATTATCAAACAGGCTGCATATCTTTGCGGTACACTCTTTAACATAATCTTTGGCCAGAAGTCCCGTGACCACGGAAAACCTGCATTTATACTCGTCCGGCGAAATCTCGCCCCTGTCTATTTCTTCCTTTGTCTTTTCATATACGTCATTGTATTCATCATTCATGAGCCGCAGCATTCCGACGCCGTTTTCAAGTTGCGGATAATCATCATACTCTTCGGCTGGCGGGATACTCCTTCCGGCCAGTATGTATATCTCATCGGATGCATGCGCAAAGTGGATGTTATGAAGCCGCATTGCCTTATCTGCCACTTCCTCTATGATATCTAGCGTGATAATTGCATCTTCTTTTTCGATGCGCGAAAGCGGATACAGGCCTTCTCTGTAACGGGTAAGTCCAACCGGAACAACGGATACGCTCTGAAGCACGGGAGCGTATGTAAGAAGATCATTTAACGTGCGCCTTAATTCCTCCCTGTCATTAACACCTTTGCAGAGTACGATCTGTGCGTTCATCACGATCCCGGCATCATATAATGTCCTCATCTTCTCAAGGGCTTTACCCGCAAAGCGGTTATTCAGCATCATGCACCGAAGTTCGGGATTGGTCGTCTGAACAGATATGTTTATGGGACTCAGCCTGTAACGGATTATCCTGTCGATATCGTGATCATCCATATTCGTAAGGGTTACGTAATTACCCTGCAGAAATGACAGTCTCGAGTCATCATCCTTAAAATACAGCGTGGGTCTCATGCCTTCAGGCATCTGGTCTATGAAACAGAAGATACACTTGTTCCTGCAGCTTCTGTATTCATCCATGATACCCTCACCGAATTCTATCCCGAGGTCCTCGTCCTCGTCCTTTTCGATCTCAAGTTCCCATACTTCTCCGTCACTTTTACGTATCGTAACGGTCAGCTCTTCACTTTGTATGAAGAACCTGTAGTCGAAGACGTCTTCGATCTCATTATCGTCAATACAAAGAAGAGCATCGCCGACCTCAAGGCCCATCTCGTCGGCAATGCTTCCTTCTTCAACGCTTTTGATTATGTGTTCATGTGCCTTCATGGCAACTATTATACCATGAAACAGTGGGGACGGTCCTTAATGTTTCATTTGAAACAAAAAGGACCGTCCCCAGTGTTTCATCAACCGGTGCTACCGAAGCCTCCGTTGCGTTCATCAGTCGTATCGTCATCTTCCGTGATACCGTACGGAAGAAATACTCCCTGCGCAAAACCGCCACCAACCGGAACATCAACAACCTTCCCTTCGTTGGAGTCGTTGGTCATCTTGATGAATATGTGACCTTCATTATCGGAATTATAG
>JAFRIL010000080.1 GCA_017432845.1 Lachnospiraceae bacterium
TAAAGACAACGGGCTACTGCGAGGTTGTTGCCTGGGTTGACAGGCAGTACCTGTGGTGGGGAGAAATGAATCTGCCCGTTGATTCGCCGGAGAACATAACGAAGCTTGAGTACGATCGCGTTATTCTTACGGCTGAGACCAAGCGTGTTGCTGATTCGATGAGAAACGACCTTGTCGGATTGGGCGTTCCGGAGGAAAAAATCTTTTGGAAGGATGATTACCTGATTCGTGAGAATATCGCCAAGGATTATGACCCTGAGCGGGTACATAAGGAGGCGGCTGAAGCAATTGAGGAAATACCAGCCAAATATATAACAGGCGAAACGCTGGATATTATAGTGATGGTCATGTATGCCCGGGATATTCTGCAGAACATTGACAACACCGGGCATAGGGAAATGTTCAGAAAACTGCTCAACCAGCATGATGGGAGGGAACCTGTTGAGGACATGGTTCATTCATACTTTACCGAGTACGATGTTAAGAGGGGCTGGAAAGCATTTGACGAAAGCTTCAGAGAACTTGTTTTCTCCATCAGAGATAATGGATTTGACAGGGAGTACTTTATTCCCGTCGACTCCGACGGCGGTCTGATAAACGGCAGACACAGGCTTGCTGCCGCGATTGCAAATGATATTCCTGTATGGACGAGAAGGTATCTGTTTAGCGGTTTCCATTTTCATTTTGACGAAACGTGGCTCTCTCAATTGGGCTTTACCAAAGAGGAGATCAGCGAAACACTTGGAGAATACGAACGGATAATAGGAGGACATGATGATGCCTGAAAAAGTAAAGGTTTCCATCATCATGCCCTCTTTGAACGTTAAAGAGTATATTGATGAGGCTGTTGAAAGCGTCAGGGAGCAGACGCTTGAAGATATCGAGATCATATGCATTGATGCGAGATCAACGGATGGAACCCGTGAGAAGATCGCAAAGCATGCAGAAGAGGATCCGCGGATTGTCGTAATTGACAGTCCGATAAAGAGCTATGGACATCAGGTCAACATGGGATTGGATGCGGCAAAGGGTAAGTATGTTGCCATTCTTGAAACGGATGACTACGTTGACCGGGATATGTATGGAAGCTTGTATGATATGGCGTCATCATTCGGACTTGATTATATAAAGTGCGATTATGATTCGTACTTTACCGATGAGAACGGGGAGCGTGTATTCTCGCGAAGAAGAGTAGGAAGGTCCGGCGAACTCTATGACAGACCTTTTACTCCGTGTGAGCATCCCGATGTTGCGTTTGATGACTGGTATCTGTGGAACGGGATCTACAGTGCAAAGTTCCTGAAGAATGCCGGTATCAGGTTCTCGGAAACGCCCGGAGCGGCATTTCAGGATGTCGGATTTCTTCACAGAACAACATCGTGGGCGAAGAAGGTCCGGTACATTGACCGCTCGCTTTACAGATACTGCGTCAGCCGTCCGGGAGCGTCTTCAAAGTCGGATAAAACACTGTTCTTTATAAGGCAGGAATACGGGCTTCTATTTGATGAGATTGAAGAGGTGACTCGCGCGGTCAAAACGGGCGAAGACGGTATAAACGCTGTTTATAGTCTCTTGTACAGGAGACTGGCAAAATCATTTGCCAGGGCCTGCATGGACTCGAGTGATGATTTTCTTGCCACGGATGATGCGCAGGAAATGCTCGGCTGGCTTCGCTGGCATCTCATTGAGGGAACAAACAGGGGATACGTTTCGCTTGATATGCTGCCGCAGGGACTGAAAGCAGCATACTCTCACCTTATCCCAAAGAATGATTTTATCCTCTACCGTAAGAACAGGGCATATGATTTTGACCTGTTTCTCGGGAATACTCATCCGGTCGTGATATTCGGATGCGGGATGTACGGAAGGGAAGCACTTCAATATATCAGAGACCTTGGACGTGAGGTATCTTTTTTCATGGATAATTCAGATAAGCTGTGGGGCAAGACGGTCGAAGGTATAACTGTTAAAGATCCGCAGACAATAAAGGAAATGCCGGGAGATACAAGGTTTGTCGTTGCCAACGAGAATCATGCCGAAGAGATAGCCTCCCAGATAAATACGTATGTTCATGAAGAGAGGATAAGGATCTATTAACATGGTCGATATATATGATGACATATCGTCTGTTGAGGAACTGGTAAGAAAGCATAACAGGATATTCCTATATGGAGCGGGTGCGTCATGCAGATTATTATTGGCTTCGTTTTGGAAGGAAGTATTGAGAGATCATGTTGAATGCGTAGTTGATGCAAATCCCGATCTGTCGGGAACGAAGATAAACGTTGGAGAAGATGAAGTAGATGTCATTGATATACAATCTTTTACCGGGCAATACTGTGCGGATGACCGCGATATCGTATTTCTTCTGACACCGGCGTTTTCCAGTCTTATTATCGAGCGTCTTGACTTGGTTGAGGAACTCGACGGGATAAAGGTGTATCTTCTCCCGATGATCTGCCGGAAACAAGAGGCAGGAGAGTTTGATCTTCGAAGCACGGATGAAGCAATGATACCGAAAACTATCCATTACTTCTGGATTGGAGAAGCCCCGATCCCCGATGACTATAAAAGAAATATAGAAGGTTGGAAGAGGCTTAATCCGGAATATGAGATCCGTTGCTGGAACGAGGAGAATTATGATTTTGATTCTGTTTCCTATATGAGTGAGGCTTATCATATGGGGAAAGAATACTTAATGTTTGCGACTGATTATGCACGAATGGATATTCTGTATAGATACGGCGGGATCTATCTTGATACTGATGTTGAATTGTTAAAACCGCTTGATGATCTTTTGTACAACAGAGGATTTGTCGGTGAAGAAGAGAATGCTCAGATCAATTCGGGATCAGCGATAGGAACTGTTAAGGGACATCCCATGCTTGAAAAACTGATGTCCTGTTATAAAGACAGACACTTTCTTAATGAAGATGGGAGGCCGAAAAGGGCATATAACACTTTTTTTGAAACTAAATGCTTTATAGAAAACGGATACAGAATGGTGAATTCTTATCAGACGGTCTGTGATATGGCGTGTTTCCCGCGTGAAGTGTTTATGCCGATCTGTTTTGCCGGAATGGAGGATTGTTTTTCGGACAGGACTGTTTCGAATCACAGGATCAATCCCGAGCATCATATGATGCACAAAAAAGCCTATGAGAAATGGAAGGAAAGGGTCAGGCTATGATAAAAAGATTCAGGGAGATATACGACAGACTCTCGGATGCCGGATCAAAAGAAATATTTGAGAAAAGACTCATGTACAGTCTTACGGGTGATGATACATATCTTTTAGCGCTCGGGAATGAGTTTGAAAAGAAGGTTATGGAGTCGGGCAGTTGGCGCGAAATTCACGATAAGCTTGTAGCATCCGGCGAAAATGTTGCAATGTATTCTGCGGGGTTCTGGGGAAGGCAGTTGCTGGAGCGTACAAAGGATATTCCGTGGAAATGCGTTATAGACGCAAACCCCAAATCGGATGAGTTTTGCGGGTTGCCGCTTGTAAGCTTTGATGATTTTGTGAAGGAATATAAAGATTCTGTAGTTGTCATATCTTCACGCGTGTACCACGAAGAGATAAGGGATGAGCTGATCCGCAGGGGAGTGCCCGTGGAGAAGATCGTTGAGGGAGAGGTGCTTTTCGATCTGTCCGAGGGCGCACAGTACTTTGATCCCGAAATACTTCCCGTTCCCGCCGGTAAGGAAGTGTTTGCCGATGTCGGCTGCTATGACGGATTATCAGCGGTCAGTTTTGACAAGTGGTGCAAAGGAAACGGGTACTCGTATTGTTTTGAACCGGACGGCACGAACATTGACAGGATAAGAAGGGTTCTGAAGAATAAAGGTGTCGACTCGTATGAGCTTATAGAAAAAGGTGTGTGGAGTTCTACCGGCCGCCTGGGATTTGTATCAACGGGAAATAGTCTGTCTCATGTGTCCGTATCGGAAGATGCGTCTGATAAAACAGATGGTATAGATGTTGTGACACTTGATGAGGCTCTTGGTGATAAGAACGTGACCTTTATCAAAATGGATATTGAGGGTGCCGAACTCGAAGCGCTTAAAGGTGCGCAAAAGATAATCATGGAGCATAAACCCAAACTTGCCATTTGCGTCTATCATAAACCGCAGGACATATGGGAACTTCCAGAATTGATACTCAAGTACAACAGTGACTACAGGTTTTATCTGAGACACTATTCATACTGGGACAATGAAACGGTCCTGTATGCGATCTGAAAGCCGGTAACCGGGACAGGTTGGAGTCTGATAAATGGATATGATCATCTACGGAGCCCAGGGCTATGCGCTCGGGGCGTATAACGCGATAAAGAAACTGCAGCCGGAGAAAAACGTCCGGTGTTTTGCAGTCACGTCCATGGGAAGTAACGCATCCCATCTTTGCGCTCTTCCTGTCAAGGAGATCGCGGCTGTTTCGGAAGAATTCTCAGCGGAAGAAAAGAAGAGTACGGAAGTTCTCATAGCAACTCCGGCCAATGTTCATGCGGAGATAGAAGCAACGCTTGATAAGCTCGGATTCTCATGCCATAAGAGGCTGACATCTGAACTCTGGAATGTGATGATGAGAGAGCTTTATCATGCTACCGGCGAGTTTAGGCCGCTTGCAGATCTTCCGGCGGGTGACTTGGTACCGTCTGTTGACATATACATGGCAAAGTCGCATGTGGACAAGCCTTTGACCGAAACATTTGAATTGCCGTTGTATATGAAACCTGTCCAGGTCGGCGCTGCGAACACGGATGAGAGGATAGCCGAAATAAGGGATGATGAAGGTGACAGTATCTCGAAGAAGAACGGAAACTACTGTGAACTTACCGGACTGTACTGGGTATGGAAGAATGCTCTGACGGGTGATCTTTGCAAGGCGGAGTATTGCGGATTTGCGCAGTATCGCAGGATCCTGATGCTCTCGGAAGAGGACCTTTCGAGACTTGCCGCAAATGATGTTGATGTATTGTTGCCTTATCCGCTTTTGTACGAGCCAGATATTAATGCGCATCATCAGAGGTATATAAAAGATGCGGACTGGACGGCGTTACTTAAAGCGATCCGTGAACTGCAACCGCAGTATGCCGATGCAGTTCATGAGATACTCGCTCAGAAGTATATGTTCAATTACAATGTTATTTTGGCAAAAAGGAAAGTGTTGGATGACTACTGTTCGTGGCTGTTCCCGATACTTGAGAGGACCGAGGAATTGTCCGATCCGAAAGAATGCGACAGGTCCGACCGGTATATCGGTTATATGGGTGAGACTCTGGAGACACTGTATTTCCTGAAGAACAGAGATAAACTGAAGATAACTCATGCGGGATGCAGACTTCTTGTCTGATGAGTACAAGGTCGTGTATGCAGATAAGAATTTTCTTAGTTGAAATTGTACTCCTGTGGGAGTACAATTTTTGTATGAAAGAGATTTTATATCATGGATCAGCCAGGATAATTGAAAAGCTGCAGTTCGGATCAGGAAAGCCCAATAATGATTATGGTTCGGGGTTCTATTGTACCAAGGATTTTGACCTTGCCGGCGAGTGGGCCGTAAATCCTGATACTGACGGATATGTCAATGAGTATACGTTGGATACGGATGGAATGAGTATTCTTGACCTTAACAGCTCCGAGTACTGTATTCTCGACTGGCTGTGGATTCTCCTGGAGAACAGGCGATTTGATATACAGTCAGATTTTGGCAGCGAGGCGATAAGGTATCTGAGGGAGAACTTCAGCTTTGATTACAGATCATTTGATGTGATAAAAGGGTACCGTGCAGATGATTCCTATTTTTCATTTGCGCAGGATTTTCTCAATAATACGATCTCAATCAGAACTCTGGAGCGAGCTCTTCGGCTCGGAGGACTTGGCGAACAGACTGTGTTGATAAGTAAGAGAGCCTTTGATGCGATTGTTTTTACGCGTTGGCACCGGGTCTTGTCTGACAAGTATTATCCGTCGAAAGAATCAAGAGATACAAAGGCCAGAGATGAGTACAAGGACCTTCGCCGTAAGCCGTGGGAGAAAGGCGAGATATACCTAATGCAGATTGTTGACAGGGAGATGAAACGGGATGATCTGTTCGTATGATGAGACATTACTGTATAAGGCTCAGACTTCGATGGCTCATATGTTTGATATGGCCGTTTCTTCGTATGGTTATGATCTTTCCGAATTTTATGATATGTTTCTTGATTCGCCCTATTCATCGCGCTTTGAAAGGGGAGAATCCGCTGTTATTGCAGGAATGTCCGGCCATGAGCTGGCCTACGCCGTTATAAGTGAATATGTGAACGAACCGATTCACGATCATGGTTTTTCGGTCGACAGGAGTTGCGAATACTGGATGGGATGGAGCCTTTCGTATTATCAGTGGATAAGCTCAAGATCGTTCAAATATATCAACAGTATCGCCCCTATTTCCGACTTGTATTTAATGTATCCCAAGTATCATGAGATGGATATGTCGCAATTTGTAGACCGTATCAATGAACTGAGTGATGAAAGGAAGCGGCAGACGTTCAAGCGTTTGAGAAAATATGCGGCTTATGATGTCGGCGATCTCCTTGCGCCTCTCTTCAACCATCTGTATGCTCCTGTTCCAGCCCGTCGCTTCGCATTTCCTCCAAGATTATAGCACAAGTTCTGACTTCTTTGCTTCAAGATTCTTGAGACGCTCAAGAA
>JAFRIL010000007.1 GCA_017432845.1 Lachnospiraceae bacterium
GATGAAAAAGTACAGATTAATGGCTCCATGTCATTTTGGAATGGAGGCAGTTCTGAAAAAAGAAATAGTCGGACTCGGATATGAGATCGTCGAGGTTATGGACGGACGTGTGATTTTCGCCGGAGGCGCAGATGCGATCGCAAGGTCGAACGTGTTTCTCCGGACGGCGGAACGCATATTGCTGATAGCGGGCGATTTTTGCGCACAGACGTTTGAGGAGCTGTTTGAGGGGATCAGCCGGATCGACTGGCCCGAGTATATACCGGAGGACGGAAAGTTCTGGGTAGCAAAGGCCGCGAGCGTCAAATCCAAGCTTTTTTCACCGTCAGACATTCAGTCCATAGTCAAGAAGGCCATGGTCGAGCGGATGAAGAAGAAGTATAAAACGGACTGGTTTTCCGAGGACGGAGACAGTTATCCGCTCCGGGTGTTCATAAATAAGGACAGAGTGCTTGTGGGCCTTGATACGACCGGCACATCCCTTCACAAGCGTGGATACAGGAAACTGGTCAGTCATGCGCCGCTTGCGGAGAATCTGGCTGCGGGCCTTATCATGCTGACCCCATGGAAATACGACAGGATACTTGTTGACCCCTTTTGCGGAAGCGGGACGATACCGATCGAGGCGGCCATGATCGCCGCGAAGATAGCTCCGGGAATGAACAGGGATTTTACAGCCATGACATGGGAGCATCTGGCAGCAGCAAAGACATGGACGGATGCGGTCACCGAGGCGCGTTCCGTGATTGATATGTCGGTAAAGCCTGATATTCAGGGCTATGACATTGACGATGATATGATCAGATCGGCAAGAGAAAATGCCGCTGCAGCAGGAGTTTCGGACATGATACATTTCCAGCGCCGTGCGGTCTGCGATCTGTCACACCCTAAGAAGTACGGATTCATCATCACGAATCCGCCGTACGGTGAGAGGATCGGTGACAAGGATGAGATCGGGGCACTCTACGATCAGCTGGCAGAGCGTTATAAGGCGCTTGATTCGTGGTCGGCTTATGTGATAACCGCCTATGACAGAGTGGAAGATCACATGGGGCGCAAAGCCGATAAGAACCGGAAGATCTACAATGGGATGATGAAGACGTATTTTTACCAGTTTATGGGCAGCAGGCCCCCGAAGGAGCATCATAATTGAAAGTGATATTTGCAACGGGAAATGAAAATAAACTTCGCGAGATCCGGCAGATCACGCAGGGAATGGATATTGAGATCATTTCGATGAAGGATGCCGGATATTATACGGATGTAGAGGAGACGGGTTCCACGTTTGAGGAAAACGCATATCTTAAGGCCAGTGCCATTGCGGCCAGGTGCCATCTTCCCACGCTTGCCGATGACTCGGGGCTGGAGATCGACTATCTCGGAAAGGAGCCCGGGATATACTCATCGCGATATATGGGAGAGGATACGCCGTATCCGGTCAAGAATGCAGAACTGCTGAGGCGACTCGAAGGCGTTCCTGATGAACAGCGCACGGCACGGTTTGTCTGCGCGGTCTGCTATGTCAGGCCGGATGGGTCGAGCGAGACCGTAAGGCAAACGATGGAAGGCCGTATTGCTCATAAGATCGCAGGATCGAACGGTTTCGGGTATGATCCGATATTCTTTGTCCCCGAGAAGGGCTGTACATCGGCAGAACTGTCGCCGGAGGATAAGAACATGATCAGCCACAGGGGCAAGGCCCTCAGGATGATGAAAGAAATCCTTGAAAAAGAGCCGGGTGTTTGATATGGGAAGGACCGGAAGATGAAGATATTGGTCGTCAGTGACACTCACGGCTACAACGATACAATGTATGAAGTGATCGATAAGGAATCACCTTTTGATATGCTGATACACTGTGGAGACATTGACGGTGAGCATATAAGGCTGCGCGAGAAACTGAACTGTACGCTCCATGTTGTAGCGGGAAACAATGATTACGATCCGCTGATGGACAGGGTCAAGGTTATAGAGTTTGGGAATTATCGCGCTGTTTTGACTCACGGGCACAGGTATCATCTGTATTCGGGGTATGACCCGCTGTTCTATCTTGCGGCCGAAAATCACGCTGATTACGTTTTCTTCGGCCATACTCATGTCCCGGTTATCCACGAGGAGGGGCCTGTCACCCTGATCAATCCGGGATCACTTACCTATCCGAGACAGCATGGAAGACAGCCGTCCTACATTGTCGGAACAATGGAAAACGGCAAACGTCCGGAGTTTGAGATACACTATATATAAAATATGTTATATTTGAAACAATCGGATTCGTGGAGTATAATCGAAACCGATCTGCCGGAATAAAGAGCCTGTCATGGTCTTGGATTTCGGCAAACGGGGTGTGGCTCAGTTTGGCTAGAGCACCTGCTTTGGGAGCAGGGGGCCGCAGGTTCGAATCCTGTCACCCCGAGTAATGGTATGATCCCGGAAGTTCGCTGTTTATGCGGCTTGCGGGATTTTTGTTATCGTAAGAATCACCCCGATTTTTGGTTACCCTTGGTTGCCCGGTAAAGAGCGCAATAGTTAAATCAAGGGTAGAGCCCGTAAACAGTCTTGACAAACTGACGCTCGGAGAGGATGCTCATGTTGTGTCCATTGCAAAACCGGACAAGGATATGAAAGGTGAGTGGACCGTGGGTGCCATAGGCGGTGCGACAAGTTACAGCAATTCAAAAAAGACAATATTCACAAGATCTTAACCCTTACGGCCATAGCTCTTTCAGTAGACAATGGGGATTCGGTCATAGCATCTGTCGGCTGTCCTCTTTCCGTATTCTTTGATGACAAGGCAAAAAGCGAGTATTACAACTATATTTTCCCGAACGGGAGAGTGGATGTAACCATTGACGGGCAGGATCATTACTTCTATATAGAAAAGGATAACTGTCTTGTGATCCCTGAAAGCTTCGGGGCACTGTTCCTTTATAAGGACAGGTTTACGGACAAGACCGGGATTGTCGATATAGGAGGCCTTAACGTAAATGCAAGCTTCTTTGAAGAAGGCACTCTGGATCTTTTTACAAGTAAAACAGAAAAACTGGGATTATATTCGGTAGTATCCCTTTTAAGGAACAGGCTCAATGCCTACTGTGATGCAAGTTTTAATGATACCGAAGTAGGTTTTGCCTTAAGGCAGGGCTATATGACGGGGTACAAGGATACGGCAAAGATCGTTGAAGAAGTTCTTGATATACAGGCTCGGAGGATAAAGGAGCTTCTTAAGGAATGGGACCTTACGGGTATGACGCTGATTTTTATCGGCGGTACATCAAAACTTTTGCAATAGCAGCTCGAAAAGTATTTCGGAAAGGATATATTCATACTGGATGATGCCAATCTTATCAACAGCAGGGGTTTTTTTAAAGGCAATGATGGACGGATATGGGTATAAGACAGATACTGTTGACATATATAAATAATAATGATAGAATACGAACAGTTAGCACATGCTAACAACGAATAGATCATGCAAGAATCCTCTCTCTTCGATACGGGAACCTATGGCCTTTATTGAGGGGAGAGGTATTCGCTGTCAGGACCTTTTTTACCGAAACGAATACAGGAGGTTGAATCATGAAAGACTATTTGGAGATTGTTGATGTGCTCGGAAGGGAGATACTGGATTCAAGAGGCAATCCGACCGTAGAAGCAGAGGTCAC
>JAFRIL010000081.1 GCA_017432845.1 Lachnospiraceae bacterium
AGCCTTATCGATGACACCGCTCGCTCTCATCTCATTCCACAGATCGTTGCCTTCACGGCTTCTCTCGCCGACTCCGGCAAATACGGAATATCCGCCGTGCTCCATCGCAACGTTGTGGATCATCTCCTGTATGAGAACGGTCTTGCCGACACCGGCTCCGCCGAACAGTCCTATCTTACCGCCCTTGGCGTACGGCTCTATAAGATCGATGACCTTAAGGCCTGTCTCAAGTATCTCAATGGCACTCTTTTGCTCCGAAAATGCCGGAGGCTTTCTGTGAATGCTCCACCTGTCGGCATCGGAAGATATCGCCCCTTTGCCGTCTATCGGATCTCCCAGAACGTTGAACATCCTGCCCAGAGTGATATCACCTACCGGAACCGTTATCGGAGCCCCGGTCGCAACGACCTTCATGCCGCGGCTAAGCCCTTCGGACTGTCCCATCATGATCGTTCTGACCGTATCTTTTCCTATATGCTGTTCAACTTCCATGAACACTTTCTTACCGTTATTTTCGGTATAAAGCGCTTCCCTTATCCTCGGAAGTAAGTTGTCCGGGAACAAAACATCCACGACCGGACCCGAGATCTGAACTATCCTGCCTTCCAATTAGCGGACTCCTTCCTGTTTATGACTGATCGGCCATCTTTTTCTTTTTAAGTGCCCTTGCGCCTGCTGCGATCTCAGTGATCTCTCTTGTTATCTTGCCCTGGCGCGCGTGATTGTACTCCAGATTAAGGGCGGCCATGAGCTCGTTCGCATTCCTGTCGGCCTCATCCATCGCATTCATCCTGGCGCTCTGTTCACAACAGAAACTGTCAATGAGCGCACTGTAAAAATACTCGGCCACATAGCTTCTTACGATGTTATCAAGAACGACCTCAACGGACGGATAAAAATCAAACTTAACATCAGGTATATCCTTCTCATCGGAAAAATCCTTGCGGTGGAAAGGAAGCAGTCTGACCGTTTTGGCCCTCTGCGATATCCCGTTCTCAAGATCGGTATATATAAGAAAGATCTTGGAGATGACCTTATCGTCATAGAGCGAGAGTATATACTCGGCCATCTGCCTCGTCTGTCTCATCGACGGATTATCCGCGGAAAACCTGAACTTGCCGTCATAAGGTATACCGAGTGCATCGCAGTATTTACACCCGTAATCCCCGACCATGAAATACATGCTCTCGTGATCGGTGCGCTGCTCTTCAAACTCCTTTATGACCGCATGATTGTAAAATCCGGCCAGTCCCTTGTCCGATGTGACAACGATATATGCATAAGCACCGGGTATATCATGCGAACCGTCGGCCGGGTACATGTAAGGACTGTTGATCTTTCTCTTGGACCGAAATATCCTCTTTATCTCATTGTTGAGCGCATCGAAATGAGGGCGCGTTCTTTCGAGTTCGGCCCTTGCCTTTCTCATCTTGCTCGAGGAGATCATGTACATCGCTTTAGTGATCTTCTCGGTATCCGCAACTGACTTCATTCGCGATCTGATCTCTCTTATATCAGCCATACGCAGCCACCGCGGCGTCCTTTATCCTGATGATGTCCTCATCGGATAAGGTACCCTCGTTTTCGATCTTGAGGACTATGTCGGAACAGCTCTTCATCGTATCTTCGGTAAGCTTCCCGATCCGCTCTTCTATATCCGAAGTATCGATATGCTCGAACCTGTCGCGTGTTGCGATAACGAGCATGAACACCTGCTCGGCAAGTGTCCTCGGGCTTGCGGGTTTTTGCTTTAATATCTTCATGAGGCCCTCACCGTATCTGATGAGCTTTTTCGTGGCCTCATCCATATCACCCGAAAACTGCGAGAACGTCTCCATCTCCCTGTACTGTGCGAGGTCAAGACGCAACGTTCCGGCTGCCTTTTTCATCGCTTTTGTCTGCGCATCTCCGCCCACACGCGATACGGAAAGACCGACGTTGATCGCCGGACGCTGTCCGAGCCTGAACAGTCCTCCGGCCAGGAATATCTGACCGTCCGTGATCGAAATGACGTTTGTGGGAATATACGACGACACGTCCTCTTCCTGTGTCTCGATAACGGGAAGTGCGGTAAGCGATCCTCCTCCCTTCTCGTCGGACAGTCTTGCCGAACGCTCGAGGAGTCTTGAATGCAGATAGAAAACATCACCCGGATACGCTTCACGTCCGGGAGCTCTTTCCAGCAGAAGGCTTATCGATCTGTAGGCTATCGCGTGTTTTGTAAGGTCATCGTAAACGATAAGGACATCCCTGCCCTTTTCCATGAAGTATTCGCCCATCGCGCAACCCGCGTAAGGTGCTATGTACTGAAGCGGTGCAGACTCGGCGGCGGATGCATTGATGACTATGGTATAGTCCATGGCTCCGTGATTTTTAAGGGTATCCACGAGTCTTGCGACCGTGCTGGTCTTCTGCCCGATGGCAACATATATACAGATGACGTCCTTGTCCTTCTGGTTGATTATCGTATCAAGGATTATCGTGCTCTTTCCGGTCTGGCGGTCACCGATTATAAGCTCACGCTGTCCGCGGCCGATCGGAAACATCGAATCTATCGCCAGTATCCCTGTCTCGAGAGGGACGTTTACGGGCTGTCTGTCTATTACCGCAGGTGCCTCGTTCTCAACGGGTCTGTAATCATCCGCGATGATCTCGTCAAGACCGTCTATCGGAACTCCGAGAGGATCGACGACTCTTCCGAGAAAGCCTTCGCCCACGGGCACTCCGGCAACCTTTCCGGTACGCTTTACCGTACTTTTCTCGCACACTTCCTCTTCTGGATCGAACAGTATGCATGCGGTCTCGTTACGCCGAAGGTCAAGTGCCATTCCGCGGACTCCGCCCGAAAACAGGAGTATCTCTCCGTAAGTAACATCATCAAGTCCCGACACTGTAGCGATACCGTCACCGACAGTCGTCACGGTCCCGATCTCATTGACCATGACCGTGGGAGTCCAGTTCGTCAGCGTATCCTTTATAAGAGGGATGATGTCACCGCCGTCGCCGGTAAGTGCGAGCAGTGCATCCTGGAGCTGGCGCAGCCTTCCCTGTTTGTTCCAGTCATAAACATCGGAGCCGACGACAAGCCTGAACCCGCACGTCACATCCGGGTCCTTCTTCCAGCCTATCGATATCGGCTCTTTATATTTTTCGAGAAGAAAATCGGCCAGTCTTGCAAGATCGCTTTCGGCCGGCTGCTCGCTGCTGTACAAAACAGCGGTCTTTTTCTCATTCATTGCCATTGTCCTTTTGGTCCTTCACGCTGTCAAAGAATGTGTCAAAATCATCAGTCAGGCTCTTCTCCTGCATGACAACCTTCTCAGCGGCCTTCGAAACATACTCGGCGATCTCGGCCCTTGCTCTTGCCATCAGCCTGTCATGTTCCAAGCGTGCCTTTTCGCCTGCGTCTTCGACTATCTTTGCGGCATGCTCATGCGCATCGCTTATGATCCGCTCCCTGTCAGCCTCGGCCTTTGCACTTATCTCGGCCTTGGTAACAGCGTTTTCTTTCTCTGCCTCGGCGATCTTGGCCTCATATTCTGCCTTCAGCTTTTCGGCATCCGAAAGCGCATTCTTCGTGTCGGTATCCCTCTTTTCGTACTCCTTCTCACGCTTTTCCATATAGTCATGAACGGGCTTGTACAAAAAGACATAGAGGATGCCGAACAGAAGCACCAGATTGAACAGATGCAGCAGTATCTGCTGCCAATCAATGTTAAGCGGCATTTTTCAGCTCCTATCTACAGTACAAATACTATCAGGATCGCCACGATCAGCGCATAAATGATGGCCGTCTCGACAAACACCAGACCGAGCATCATCGCCGTTCTTATCTTGCCCTCTGCCTCGGGCTGTCTGGCAATACCTTCGATGGTCTTCCATATGACAAGACCCATTGAGATCGCGCCTGCTGCAGCAACAACTGCGATAACGATGCCTGCTGCCCATGCCTTGTCATGAACGAACGAAGCCTCATCCGACATTGCCGCGATGGCAACCTGCTCAGCATCACTTGCATGAACAGTTACGGGTTTTGCAAATGCTCCCACGAGCAGCACGATCGCAAGAACTGCTGCGATCCTGACCATGATACGATTCATAACATTACCTCCGTTAATCATTATGTATTCTCCTGTCGTAATTTTTATCTCACTGTTCTTCCGGCGATGCCTCTG
>JAFRIL010000082.1 GCA_017432845.1 Lachnospiraceae bacterium
CTCTGCTTTGTCTTTTCCGCGGTTCAGATAATCCTCGACCATATCAACGATATCACTTTTATGGTCATTTCCCACGGCGATATCGACTCCCAGATCCTTCATCTTTTCCGGATCGGTCTGTACATAACAGCCCGTGGCGACAACTACGGCCTCGGGATTTTTACTGCGGGCCCTTGAGAGCATCTGACGGCTCTTGTGATCCGCGATATTGGTCACGGTGCATGTATTTACAACATATATATCTGCTATTTGTGCAAAATCCACAATTTCGTAGCCTCTTTTTTGGAAGATCTGTGAAATTCCGTCCAACTCGTACGAATTGACTTTACAACCGAGGTTGTGAAATGCTACCTTTTTCATGTGAAAACTCCGTATTTTTGGTGTTTATTCGGAATTGACTTTTATTGTCTTCGGAATTATATTAATGCCGTAGACAAAGAAGAATAATAATTTACGTAATGAAAAGGAGGTATTTTTCATGAAGACAGTTCAGATTTCACTTAATTCGATCGATAAGGTTAAGTCATTCGTTAATGACGTTACCAAGTTCGACTACGATTTCGACCTCGTATCAGGCAGATACGTTATCGATGCCAAGTCGATCATGGGTATTTTCAGCCTGGATCTTTCCAAGCCGATCGACCTTAACATTCATACTGATGGAAACGCTGATGATGTTATGGCAGTTCTCAATCAGTATGTGATCTAAACCAAACAGACCTTTATCGCCTGATGCAAATCAGGCGATTTTTTTATCTTTTCTTCATGAACACGTGATCGAATCTCTCGAGCCTGTCGGCAGGCGCCGCATCCATTACCCGCCTGTTATTCTCGTAATCTTCGGTGCGAAGCACATATACCACGCCGTCCTCAAGGTCACCCTTTTCCATCCGTTCAAGATCCGCTCTTATATCTTCCCTTACCTTGTTGTCTATATCCCTGGCAAAGTAGAAATTGTTCTGGCTCATACCGCTAAGATAGCCGAAATACCCTGTCTCGAGCGTTATGTCGTTCTCGGTATATAAGAATTCAAACCGCGAATTCCCCTGCACAAATGTCCTAAGCTCCTCATCATCCCACATCGAGCTTATCGGATGAGCATCCATATAGAATCTGAACTTATTACCAAACGTCGGAGCCATATCGGCGATCTGGATAAGAAGTGACGCCGCAACTACTGTCACTGCGATATACGGATATCTCCTGAACGTATAAGCGGCAAATGCTATGGCCGCGGTCATCAGGATATACATCGCGGGCCACACGAGCCGTCCGTTCGAGCGGAATATCCCGAGCACCTTTTCAACAAACCCCGGATAGGGGATCGTTACGATCAGTTTGTCATTAAATGATAACGTCGGAAGAACGGCGGCAAGAAACGATACGATAACAAGCACAAGCGAAGCACGTCCATAGACGGCATCCGAATGAAACGCCTCCTCGGGAACTCCCCTTGCCGTCCTGAATATCATCCCGACTGCGGTTACGAGAAACAGAAAGAGTATCCCGGCGCCCAGATAAGCCATGCCCTCGTACTGAAAATACTGGAGCACGGGAAGTTCCGTCAAAAGATGCCCGATATCCTGCGGATTGATGAATGTATTGAGATTGCTTCCGAACGTCCCCAGTCCGGGTCCGGTCGGGCTTGTCCCTCCATGGAATCCTCCAAGGACATACAGATTTAATATGCCTGCCTCACAAAATACCAGAAACTCCCACAAGACAAGCGCCCATGATCTTTTGCGCACGATCTGCACCCATGCGGTAGCGGCTAGTATCATCCCAACCATCGGCAGAAAATAAGAATGGACCGCGACACAGACAAATCCGAGAATACCCCAGTATAATACCCTTCTTCTGTCGGATAAGATCAGTTCATCGCTTACAAACAGTACAAGCGCCGCAACAACTATCCACTGGGATGCAAGCGCCGTATGATAATACATCCTCTGGATCACGGGGGCAGCGGTCACATAAAACACCGAGCCTATGATGCAGACGATATCATTTGATACGATCCTGCGAAGAAGGAGCGAAGCAAATCCACCCATAAGCATGAAGGAGATAAGTCCGAACAACCCGAAGTACTGGAAGGATCCGGGAAGTATGGGAGAGAGTATCTTGAACAATACCGCGAAGGCCGGGATCGAATCCGTGTAGATCACGGACATGCTCTGCGGATATGAAAGCGAATCTATAAGCCCTATCGGAAAATGCCAGGGGTCCGTGCGGTACCGGCACCATCCTATGAAATGCTGACGAAGGTCGTGGTCGTTGTCAAACAGCCATCCCACATTCGTAAAATCAAGCACGCGGATACCGTATATCCCGATAAAGCACAGAGCACCGATCACGGCACATATGAGAAATAAAAACTTTGCAGGTATGCGTGCCCTGTCTTTTGCATCAAACATTGCCTGTCACCTATATGACATTTATGACTTCGTCGGTTTCGATGGCTTTTTTAACGAGCTCGTCAATCACGTCGGAAAGCCTTGTCTCGGATTTTCTGATCACATTTGCATTCGGTCTTGTTACCGGATGTTTTGCAACAAATATCGTACAGCAGTCCTCGAACGGAAGGATCGATGTTTCGAACGTACCGATCTTTTCCGAGACGGTGATTATCTCCTGCTTGTCAAACCCGATAAGAGGTCGGAACACGGGAAGCGTACATACTTCGTTTGTGACCGCAAGCGACTGTATCGTCTGGGAAGCCACCTGGCCTATGCTCTCACCGGTAATAAGTCCGAGGCAGTCGTTTTCTTTTGCGATATGCTCGGCGATACGCATCATATATCTTCGCATGATGATCGTCAGTTCGTCATGCGGGCATTTGTCGTAGATCGCAAGCTGTATGTCGGTAAAGTTTATGACATGAAGGCAGATCGTTCCGGTATATCTTGCCACCTGTTTTGCAAGATCCACGACCTTCTGCTTGGCGCGCTCACTCGTATACGGCGGCGCATGGAAATATACCGCATCGATCTTGACCCCCCGCTTTGCGACCATATATCCGGCAACGGGTGAATCGATACCGCCTGACAGAAGGAGCATTGCCTTGCCGTTTGTCCCTATCGGCATGCCGCCGGGACCCGGGATCTGCTTCGAATATATGAAGATATCCTCACGCACTTCTATGTTGAGCATTATCTCGGGATTGTGAACGTCAACCTTCATCTCGGGAAATGCTTCAAGTATCGCCCCTCCGAGCTCGCTGTTCATCTCTGTCGAGTGGACCGGGAACGATTTGTTGGCACGTCTGGCAAAAACCTTGAACGTTTTATGCCTGTCGGGGTATTCTTCTTCGATGTACTTAATTACATTCTTTTCAAGCTCATTATAGTCCGAGTAGGGAACCTTTACGACCGGGCAGATCGCATTGATACCGAACACGGTCTGAAGAGCATCTATTACCTCGTCCGCATCACATTCGCCGTTGCAGTCCACATATACCCTGCCCTGAGCCTTGGACACGGCAAATTCTCCGGGAACACGCTTTAGCACGAGCTTCATCCTGTGCATCAGGGCATCTTCAAACACATACCTGTTCTTGCCCTTTATTGCGATCTCCGCGTATTTGATTAAAAAAGTCTGGTATCTCATCTTCTTGTATATCTGCGAAGCTTCGGCAGCTCATCAGTAAGAGCCGCAAGAGTTTCATCGAGTTCTTCCTTTGTTGTTTCCGGTGACATCGAAAACCTGATCGTGGAATCAAGGAGCTTTTGATCGAGTCCGATAGCGGTAAGGGTGGCACTTTTTGCGGGGCGGTTTGACGAGCACGCGCTTCCGGAAGATACATATATCCCTTTTGACTCGAGCGCATGAAGAAGTACTTCCGCACGAACATCCTCAAACGATACACTTATGATGTGCGGGGCGGTCTGTCTTATTGCTTCGTCGGTATCCTTTTCTTCAAACAGTCCGTTTACGGTAACATCGGGAAGGCCCTGAAGCTGCCTTATAAAATACGATTTCAGGTCATACAGCCTGTTTGTATTCTCATCAAAGTTGTCATATGCCAGCTTTGACGCAAGTCCGACCCCCGCGATCCCGGGAACATTCTCTGTCCCCGAACGAAGCCCTTTTTGCTGGCCTCCGCCGAATATCACCGGATTGATCTTTGTACCGCCTGCCACATATAAGAATCCGACACCTTTCGGCCCGTGTATCTTGTGTGCGCTGACACTTACAAGATCGATTTTCATCTTCTTCGGGACCAGCTCTGTTTTTCCGAACGACTGGACCGCATCGGTATGAAATATGATCGACGGATCGAATTCTTTTACGATCCCGGAAAGCCGCGCGATATCATTGAGCGATCCGATCTCGTTGTTTACATGCATGATCGAAACAAGGATCGTCTCATCGCAAAGTGCCCCCCGGAGCGAATCCGCATCAACTCTTCCGTCGGATGTAACATCAAGGTATGTGACCTTAAATCCTTCGTCCTCAAGATGCTTTACGGACTCTTTCACAGCTGGATGCTCGGTCTTCGAGGTTATGATGTGCATCCCCTTGCGCCTGTTTGCAAGCGCGGATCCGATGATCGCAAGATTGTCCGATTCCGTACCGCCGGAAGTGAACACGATCTCTTTCGTATCACACTTTAATATCCCGGCGATCCTCTCCGCGGCAGTCCTTACGACCTTTTCCGCCTCAACACCCGCCATGTGCATGCTCGATGGATTGCCGAAACACTCTCTTGTAACTTCCGACATGTATTCGGTTACTTCGTCATATGTGCGCGTTGTAGCGCTGTTATCAAGGTAGATCATATCATATTTCCTGTGTATAGATAAGCCATGACAGAACGACCATTGCGGCGGTCTCGGTACGCAGTATCCTGCGGCCGAGAGTTACCGGCAATACCCCGGCATCTTCTGCCATCCTGATCTCTTCGTCTGTAAACCCGCCTTCCGGTCCGATAAAGACAGCAACCTTCATCCCCTTTGCGATGCTGCCGATAACATTTCTTGTATTACTCATCGAGTCAGGATCCGCAAGTTCGTACGGGATGATCTTAACATCATAGTCTTTGCAATCCCCTAACGCTTCTTCCATTGTCATCACGCCGGACACTTCGGGAATGAACGCACGCTTGCTCTGCTTGGCAGCCGCCTCTGATATCGCGTTCCATCTGGATATCTTCTTTGAGGCCTTATCCGCATCAAGCCTTACTACCGACCTCTTTGTTGCGACCGGGACAATCCTTGATGCACCTAGCTCAACCGCCTTGGTTATGACGGTCTCCATCTTGTCAGCCTTCGGAAGTCCCTGATACAGTATGACTTCGCAAGGCAGTTCCGTGTTGCTCTCTTTGATGAACAAAAGGTCAAGTACAGCCTCTTTATCCGTGTACCTGCTTACCGCACACCTGTATTCCCTGTCATCACCTTCGGCCATGACCGAGACTTCCTCGCCCTCCTTCATGCGGAGCACGTTCTTCATATGATTCTGGTCATCGCCTCTTATTATGACGGTTTTATTATCCGTATCAATATCGGATATGTCTGCAAAAAATCTGTACATTACGTTACCGTGCGCTCTTTTTTGCCACTATACCGCTCCACTCGCCCTGACGGTTTACCTCAAGGACCTTAAGCCCGCGATTTTCGCACTCGCCAACGACCGCATCTTCCATGTCGTCTATAATGCCGGACATGATGTATATCCCTCCGTCCTTCAGGCATTTGATGCCCTGAGGCATCAGCGGTATCAGAACCTGTGCAAGGATATTCGCAACAACTATATCGTATCCGCTCCCGGCCTCTTCCTGAGTCTTTTCATCATCTATGATGTTTCCGATGATAAGGCGAAAATCAGCATCCTTAAGACCGTTGGCAGCCATATTGTCGCGCGTTGCATCTTCCGCACATATGTCAAGATCC
>JAFRIL010000008.1 GCA_017432845.1 Lachnospiraceae bacterium
GATCCTTGGGATTGGCTTTCAGGTGTTCCGTAAGCTCAGCGATCCTTGCCGTAAGAACGGCTACCTGAACTTCGGGTGAGCCCGTATCATTGGGGACTCTTGCGTATTCCTGCATTATCGCAGCTTTCTTTTCTTTTGTGATCATATTTCCTCCTCGGGCATTGCCCTTTTCGATCAGCCCCATGTACCAAGGTAAGGTACGTGATCCTTTACCGGGGTACAGGTTTTCGCAACATGTGATATTCTACCACAGGCGTGTTGCAATGTAAACACCAAATTATCGCATTTCTATACTGTTTTCCTTATGCCATTTCTGGCCTTCGAATATGTCTTCCTTGATCTTCCTGTTAAGATCGGAATTCTTATAGAACTTGATCTCCTCGCGCTTGTAGTCAAGAAGCACTATGGCAACTTCAGATCTCTGGATCCCCCGGACACCGCCGTATATATATGTCTCGAGCGTCCTGTTATCCGTCCTGACATTCGTCATGGCATCATATGACGCATCATCAACTACCGCCTTTGAATAATATACTCCGCCGAGCGGCATCGTCTTTTCATCGGGGATATCAAGAACGTAATACCAGATATTGGAGCCAACTCCTACCGGATCGCGCCTGAACCTGCCGCTGACAAAGTAGGGCCTGTACGCGATATCCCTTATCTTCGCGGCCTTTCCCGCCTCAAGGAGCTCTTTGAGATACGTGGAGCTGATCTCCCTTCGCCCGTCCTTGATCTTGTTTATGATCTCGACCTCATAATCATACAGAGGGCCAAAATCACGGAGCATCTGAGCATTTCCCGCCGCTCCCTGTCCGAACGTACAGTCCTCACCGACTACCACGGCCTTTGCGTGAAGCCTGTCGACGATAAACTCCTCTATAAAATCCCTGGCAGAGATCGATGCCGTTTTCTCATAGAACGGAAATTCCACGTAATAATCGACATCGAGTTCACCGAACACTTTCCTCTTTTCGGCATTCGTAAGGAACACTCCCTTATCGGTGCCGAATCCCAGATTCGAGGGCGGAATGTCAAAAGTCAGGACGCACAGCTTATATCCTCTGCGGATATAATCTCTCATCCGCTTTAAGATAAACATGTGTCCCTTGTGTACACCGTCGAACTTTCCTATCGACACGACAGTCTCTTCCGGAATATTAAATTCTGTGGTTCCTGAAATGATATCCATATCTCATGCAGACCCTACGGGCCTAAAAACATCTTGTAAGGCTTAAAGATATCGCCTGCTATTTTATATTCATATATGCCGCAAAGCTTTCCCGTGGCATCGCAAACCCTTATCCTGTCGCCTTCTTTCGGGCGTTTTTGGGACATGGCATCCCTTACCTTGCGCCCCGGAAGAACGTTACCGTTTCTTACATACTTTACAAGATCTCCTGACGGCTCATAGGCCGGAAGATCCGAAAAAACTTCATCCAATGTAATGATAACATCTGATATCTTATCATTTTTTGCCGCTTCTTCGATATCCGAAAGGGTATGCGCACCCTCAAGCGTAAAATCACCCGATCTTGTCCGGATTAGCGACTCCATTGCGGCACCGCAGCCGAGCTTTTTTCCGGTATCATCGATAAGAGACCTTATATATGTGCCTTTGCCGCACTTTACCTTTATTGCGACTCTCGGAAGGTCGATGGATACAATGCTGATATCGTATATGTTTACAAAGACCGGGGGCCTTTCAACCGTTATCCCGCTCCTTGCAAGATCATAGAGCTTTTTCCCGTTTATCTTTCTGGCGGAATACATCGGAGGGATCTGGTCGTAACCTCCGATAAATGATTTTAGCGCAGCTTCGATCTCTTCGGCGGTTGACATAACTTCTCTCGTCTCAAGAAGCTGTCCCGTTACATCGAGCGTGTCATACGTGCCTCCAAGGAGCATTACGGCCTCATATTCCTTGTCATGGCCGGTAAACGTCTCGCAAAGCTTTGTCGCACCCCCGATGCAGACAGGAAGTACGCCTTCCGCCATCGGGTCGAGCGTTCCGGTGTGCCCGATCTTCTTCGTATGAAGTATGCCGCGAAGCCTGGCCACAACATCATGGCTCGTATAGCCCTTTTCCTTGTTGATTACGATTATACCGTTTATCATTACAACATTTAATCGGACGCTCGGGCATTTGAATTCTGCTTCGCAGAATGGGCCCTCCCTCCTTACATCATTTGCTTTTCAATCTGCTGTGACAGTGCGTTTATGATGTCGTAATACGTTCCGTTCATCTCAACGCCTGCTGCCCTGTCGTGCCCGCCGCCGCCGAATACCATTGCGATCCTTGCCACATTCACGCCGCCGTTCGAGCGCATGGAAACCTTGTAATGCTGCGTTCCCATCTCATACATGAATATCGCGACTTCTACGCCGCGCGTGTTCTTGAGCTGGTTGACTATGCCGTCAAGATGCTTGGGAAGGACGTTGTAGAACTCCATCATCTTGCGGTCGACCATGCTGACTATGCATTTGCCGTCCATGAACAGTATGCTCTCGAGAAGCGCCCGGCCGAGGATCTGGTTCTGGACATATGATTTTTCGTAAAAGGTCTCACGGATGATCTTCGGTCCGTCAAAATCATATCCTATAAGCTCGGCGACTATGTTAAAGCTGTGCCTGCCCATGTTGGAGTACTGGAATACCCCGGAATCATGCACGATGCCGGAAAACAGGCACTCGGCCACCGCATCGTTTATATACTCTTTGTCGAATGTGTCGTACAAAACTTCGCAGGTTGAGCACGCATCGGGGTCAATCTCATTTACGTCGGCAAGGCCGTGGTTCGTCTCATGGTGATCGACACATATGGTCTTATCCGCCTCCTCGAAGAACGAGAATGCCTCTCCGAGCCTGTCAAGCGAACTGACATCCAGAGCGATGAAGACATCGTACTTCTCCTTCGGAAGATACGTTGTGTTCATCTGATCATACCCCTCCAGATACGAAAAGATCGTCGGAGGATTTTCCTGCATGAACACAGTCGCCTTGATGTCCGGCCTGGCATTTAAAAGATACGCCCTTACGGCAAGCGTTGAGCTGATGCAGTCCCCGTCAGGCCTTATGTGTCCAGCTATCGCAACGCTTTTCGCGTCACCTATTTCCTTAAGAAGATTCATTCATTATCCCTTTCGTGGATAGGTGCCATGACCTCATCGATCTTTGCGGACATGGCCATTCCGTATTCGGTCGAAGTATCAGGTATAAAACGAAGCGTCGGAGTATTGCGCAGATTAAGCGTCTCCGCGAGCTGATGGCGAAGAAATCCTTCGGCCCTCTCAAGGCCCTCCATAGTCTGGCGCCTTGCCTCGTCGTCCCCCAAAACGCTTATATAGACCTTGCATGTCTTAAGGTCGGGCGCTACCTCGACATCCGTAACGCACGTCATGGGGGCGATCCTCGGATCCTTGATCTCGCCCCTTATGAGGTTTGCCAGTTCTTTCTGAACTTCGGCATTTATCCTCGTGTTCTTGATACTGTTTTTTCTCATTTTCTGGGTACCTCTACCATGGTATATGCTTCAACCACATCGAGCTCCGCAAAATCACCGAAGTCTTCAAATACGAGACCGCATTCAAAGCCTGTCTTGACTTCCTTGACATCGTCCTTGAAGCGCTTTAATGATGCAAGCTTTCCTTCGTAGATCTGCTCGCCTTCTCTCGTTATCCTGATAAGGCTGCCGCGCTGCATGATACCGTCGAGCACATATGCACCGGCGATGTTTCCTATGCCGCTCGCCTTGAATATCTGGCGGATCTCCGCATGTCCGATGATTTTCTCCTCGAATATCGGATCGAGCATACCCTTCATCGCATCCTCGACATCCTCGATCGCCTTGTAGATAACATCATACAGCCTGATATCAACGCCCTCTGTCTCCGCGGTCGCCTTGGCGGTCGCATCGGGACGCACGTTAAATCCGATGATGATAGCGTCCGAAGCACTTGCCAGGATGACATCGGATTCGTTGATGGCGCCGACACCGTTATGGATGACCTTGACAATGACCTCATCATTTGAAAGCTTAAGGAGCGATTCCTTGACAGCCTCGACGGAGCCCTGTACGTCAGCCTTAAGGATGAGGTTGAGTTCCTTGAGGTTACCCTCCTGTATCTTGGAGAACAGTCCTTCAAGCGACATCTTGGCCTTTGCCTTCGTATCGTCGAGAAGCTTTACCTTGTTCTGTGCGATGAACGTATCCGCAAAGTTCTTGGCTTCCTTATCGGAATCAAGCGATACGAACACTTCTCCGGCACCCGGAACGTCGTTAAGTCCGAGTATCTCAACAGGTGTTGAAGGGCCTGCTTCCTTGACGCGTCTGCCGCTGTCATCGATCATCGCCCTTACCTTACCGTGTGATGCGCCTGCGGCGATAAAATCACCCACCTTGAGTGTACCCTTCTGTACGAGTACCGTTGCAACAGGACCGCGTCCCTTGTCGAGCTGTGCCTCGATGACCATACCTCTCGCACGCCTGTTGGCGTTGGCTTTAAGCTCGAGGATATCGCTTGTAAGCAGTATCATCTCAAGGAGTTCCTTGATACCTTCACCTGTCTTGGCGGATACAGGTGCAAATACCGTGCTTCCGCCCCAGTCCTCGGGTACGAGCTCGTACTCGGACAGTTCCTGTTTTACCCTGTCTATGTTTGCCGAAGGCTTATCTATCTTGTTGACGGCAACGATGATCTCGATGCCCGCTGCCTTCGCATGGTTTATGGCCTCAACGGTCTGAGGCATAACGCCGTCGTCGGCTGCGACTACAAGTATCGCGATATCCGTTGCGTTGGCACCGCGCATACGCATAGCCGTAAATGCTTCGTGGCCGGGAGTGTCGAGGAAAGTGATTTTACGTCCTCCGACATCAACGACATAAGCGCCGATCGCCTGGGTGATACCACCGGCTTCGCCTTCGATGACCTTCGTATTCCTGATCGCATCAAGGAGCGAAGTCTTACCGTGGTCAACGTGGCCCATAACGCAGATTACGGGCGGACGCGGTGTCATGTCCTTCGGATCCTCTTCTTCCTCACGAAGGAGTTCTTCGATAACATCGACGACAACTTCCTTCTCGCAGAGGATATCGTATTCGACCGCTATCTCTTCTGCCTCTTCATATGATATCTCTTCGTTGACCGTGACGACTTTGCCCTGAAGGAACAGCTTTTTGATGATCTGCGAAGACTGGATCTTCATCTTGTCCGCAAGTTCCTTGATCGTGATCGTCTCGGGAAGAGTGATGACTTTGATCTTCTCCTCTTCGGGCTCGGCCTTCTTCTGCTCGGGACGTACGGGAAGCTTTCCTCCCTTGCCTTTTACCTGCTTGCCGCCCTTGAAGCCGTCCTCATTCTCGAATATGCGGTCTTTCTTATTCTTATCCTTGGAAGTGTTTCCTTTTCTGTCGCTTGCACCCCTGCGGTTGTTGTTATTGTCCTTGGAGTCATTCGACGCATTGAATCCTCTTCCCTGGTTGATAACTATTCCGCCGCGGCGTTCAGGCTTTGCGGGACGCTGGTCGGCTCCTCTGCCGTCTCCAGCAGGTCTTGCAGCTCCTGCGGGTTTTGCTGTGCCTGCCGCCGGTCTCGCTGCCGGAGCAGCTCCAGTATTACTGCCAGCAGGACTGCTACTGCTCCCAGCAGCAGCGACATCGCTTTTATCAGTCTGTGCAACTTCTTTTTTAGGCGTAACGCCTGCTCTACGTAACCGATCTTTATCGCCTCCCTGATTGTTCTCTGCATATCTGGCTGCACGTTCCGCAGTCGTTGGTACTGTAGGTCTTATGATACCGGGTCTTGAGCCGGGTCTTTGGGGTGCTGCATTTCTTGCACCTGATGCGCCCGGTCTGTTTACGACCTGTCCGTTTCTTGCAGAAGATACGACGATGATCGGCTTCTTCTTCCTGACAG
This sequence comes from Lachnospiraceae bacterium, assembly GCA_017432845.1. Taxonomy (GTDB): domain Bacteria; phylum Bacillota; class Clostridia; order Lachnospirales; family Lachnospiraceae; genus UBA2868. The sequence continues at coordinate 5,916 of JAFRIL010000008.1, forward strand.
GGGCTGCGCCGGGTGCTGTTGCTGTTCCTGCTGCACTTGTGGCAGGGGCAGGTTTTTTGACCGGTTTAGCTGCCGGAGCCTCGGGCTTTTCTGCGGCATCCGCGCTCTTTTTTACAGGCTTCTTTTCTTCGCTTTTTTCTTCGCTCTTTTTTGCGGCCGGCTTGGCTGCCGCGCCCTTTCCCGAAAGCTTCTTGCGAAGTGCCTCAGCCTGGTCATCTTCAAGTCCCGAAGCGGGCGCCTTGCCTTCTATTCCCATTTCGGCAAGTACCGCGATCACTTCACTGCTCTTTATGTCAAATTCTTTTGCTATTTCATGTACTTTGATCTTTGCCATTAATCACTACCTCCGTTTTGATCCGTTTTGATCTGAAGCTGTCTTGCAAAACCCTGATCGGTGATGCACAGGCATGAGCGGAATTCTTTTCCGATCGCATGTCCGAGTGTCTCCTTATCGGAATACTCCATATAAGGGACCTTCCGGTAACTGCATGCGTCGGAAAACTTTTTCCTCGTATTGGCCGAAGCGTCCTTTGCAACGATGCAGAGCCATGATTTTCCCTCTTTGATGGTATTCTCTGTCATGAACTCTCCGCTTTTGACGAATCCGGCTTTCTGGGCAAGTCCCAGAAGTTGCAATACAGGGTCCGGTCTCATTCAGTATCCTCTCCGGCTTCTTCGGTGTACTCTTCCTCGGTGTACTCTTCCTCGGCGTACTCGCCCTCTTCGTACTCACCTTCTTCGTACTCTCCGTCCTCGTACTCTTCTTCATATTCACCGTCTTCATCATAGTAATCTTCTAGACGGAATCCGGGAGTATCCTTGGCCTGGGTCTCGGACTTGATATCGATCTTGAATCCGGTAAGCTTTGCAGCCAGTCTTGCGTTCTGGCCTTCCTTACCGATGGCAAGTGAAAGCTGGTCATCGGGAACGACAACCTTGGCTGATTTTTCATCGCTGTCAGCGATGACGAATACAACCTTTGCAGGCGAGAGTGCGTTCTCGATCAGTATTCCGGGGTTGTCATCCCAGCAGATGATATCTATCTTCTCGCCGCGAAGCTCATCGACAACGGCATTGACTCTCGTACCGTTCATGCCGACACATGCTCCGACGGGATCAACATCGGGGTTGTTGGACCATACAGCCATCTTTGTACGGCTTCCGGCCTCTCGTGCGATCGACTTGATCTCGACGCTTCCGTCCCTGATCTCGGAAACTTCCGCCTCGAACAGGCACTTGACAAGGA